>JAGAUH010000189.1 GCA_017620875.1 Clostridia bacterium | reverse complement strand
CTTACAAAAAAATACAAAACGGATTTAGTATTTCTGTAAAAAACACCGAGCAAGCAAAAGAACTAATAATTATGCACCAAGAACTTTTTAAAGATTTCGAAATAGTAAAAGGTAAAATGGACGACGTATTTTTAACCGTTTGCGGAAAGGAGTTAAAATAATGACACAACTATCGCTTTTAACAAAAAGAAATATTAAAATGTTTTTTAAAGATAAGGTTATGTTTTTTACTTCTTTAATAACACCTGCTATACTACTAGTTTTATACGCAACCTTTTTAGCAAGGGTTTTTAAAGACTCTTTCGTGTCGCAGTTTAGCGAGTTTAATTTTGCAGTATCTAATAAAACGCTAAACTCTTTAGTTGGCGGACAACTAGTATCTTCACTACTATCCGTAACAACCATTACAGTTGCGTTTTGCTCTAACACTCTTATGGTACAAGACAAGGCAAACTCAACTATTAAAGATATATCAGTTTCCCCTGTAAAACCGAGTATTTTAGCGTTATCTTATTTTATAGCGTCTGTTTTTGTAACTTTAATAATATCTTTTACGGCGCTATTTTTAGGGCTAGGATACCTTGCAATAGTCGGTTGGGGGTTATCCTTTTTAGACGTTGTTATGCTAATAGTAGATACTATTCTTGCAGTGTTATTCGGCACGGCATTAAGTAGCGTAATACACAGTTTTTTATCTAGTCAAGGTCAAATTTCAGCAGTAGGAACTATCGTTAGTGCGGGCTACGGGTTTATTTGTGGCGCATATATGCCAATTGCTAGTTTTAGTAGTTTTTTACAAAAAATAATTATGTTTTTACCAGGCACTTATTTAACAAACCTATTTAGAATACACGCGTTAAACACCCCGATTAGCAATATAGAAAATTTACCGCCAGAAGTTTTACCATCTTTAAAACAAGGGCTTGATATAGAGTTAAAGTTTTTTAACACAACCGTTAGCCCACTTGCAAGTTTTATAATTTTTGCTTGTTCTACCCTTTTATTTTTGGGGTTATATATTTTAATTACAACCTTAAAAAACAAAAAAAGCAAATAATATTGATTTATTTATAAAATCTTGCTATAATAATAAATAGGTGGAATTATGGATAAAAAAAGTATTATACAAATTTTAATAGGAATATTGGCGGCAATAATTGTTTTTTGCGCGATTTATATACCTATATCAAATTGCAAAGGCGGGTGTAAAGGTTCGGATTCTAACTCTAGTAGATATAGCGACGTTGGCGATAGTTATTATGCCGACGATCCGTTTAGTGGCGATTATGATAACCCTTAATAAAAGCAAAGCGTAACCAAATGGTTACGCTTTTTTATTTTGACTAATTTTTAATTTTTGCCTATTTTTATGTGTTTTCTAATATATATTTATAAATTTCGTTTTTAACTACTCCCCTATCTTTTGCAACTTGTTTTATACTATCATTTTTAGATAAACCTTGTTCTATATACATATTGTAATGCTCTAAAATATCTTGCGGATAGGTGGCGGAAGTTTCTTTTGCGCCGTCTACTATAACGACAAATTCGCCCCTTTCTTCCCCCAAGTAGCCTTGCTCTAAATTAAAATCTATGCGTTCTTCGTGCAGTTTTGTAATCTCTCTAACCGCAACACACCTTCTATTACCAAAACTATCGTAAACGGCTTTTATGGTTTTTTTAATATCGTGTGGAGCGCAATAGAAAATTATAGGAAACTCTAAATTTTCTAATTTTTTAAGTTGCTTTTTTATCTCGCTATTTTTCTCTGGTAAAAAGCCGTAAAATAAAAACCTACCTTTTGTTAATCCGCTAAGTATTAACGCAGGTATAAAGGCGCAAGCACCGGGGATAACGGTAAACTCTAAATTTTCTTTAATAAGTTTATCAACTAACACGCTACCGGGGTCGGAAATAATAGGCGTGCCCGCATCGGAAATTACCGCAATATTTTTACCATTTTTTAATTCTTCTATTAATTTTTCGCTACTTGCTTGCTCGTTAAACTTGTGGTAAGACACAAGCGGTTTTTTAATTTCGTACGCGTTTAAAAGGTTTAAAGAGTGCCTTGTATCTTCGCAAGCGATTATATCAACTTCTTTTAAAACTTCTATTGCTCTAAAAGAAATATCTTTTAAATTTCCAATTGGCGTTGCAACAAAATATAACATAAACTATCCTTTATTAACGTAATTTTCTAGCACTTTTAATTGCCTATTTACACCTTTATACGCTTCTACTAACACAAGGTACGGTTTACCCGTTTCGCTTGGCGTTACAAATTGGATTTGAGAAACTATAAGTTTTGCGTTTTTTATATCTTCTAATAGTTCTAAAAACCTTTCTACGCGTTGACAAATGCAAATTCTACCGCCGTTTTTGAGCATATAGGCGGACTTATAAAGTATTTCTTGTTGAGTAATTTCTACTTCGTGCCGAGCAATTGCAAGGCTTTTAGTTAGATTTACTTCTCCCGTGTTTGCCTTTTTATAAGGTGGGTTACAAGTTATTAAACTAAACTTTTCTTTATAGTCTAATGCGGTATCTTGTAGTTTTCCTTGAACCACGCTAAACTTATCTTGTAAAGAATTTATTCGTATGGTTCTTTGGCTCATTTCGGCAAGTTCTTTTTGCAATTCAAATAGCGTTACGCTTTTAACGATACTATCGTTAAGTGCATAAAAATGTAGCCCCACTATACCACTACCACTACAAATATCGGCAACGATATCGCCTTTTTTTGCCTTTGCAAACCTACTTAAAATTACGCTATCGCTAGTAAAGCAATATAGCGTAGAGTTTTGCAAAATTTTATATTCTTTTATATTTAAACTCTCTATCCTTTCGTTTTCTTTTAACATAAGTTTATTATACCCTAACCATATAAAAAAGTCAATTTATAATTATAACCCTTTATTTTTAGCAAAAAAATAAGTCCGAAAAAATTTCGGACTTAATTTTTAAGTATTAAACTTTTTTTATTTCTTACTCTTCTACAGGAGCAGAAACAGGGCAAGTTTCAGGACATGCTCCGCAAGAT
>JAGAUH010000188.1 GCA_017620875.1 Clostridia bacterium | reverse complement strand
TTTGGAGAAAATAAATGGCAAAAATGTGGGCAGGCAGAACTGACGGCGTCGTTAGTAAAATTGCCGATGATTTTAATTCTTCTATAAAATTCGATTGTAGAATGTACGAGCAAGACATAAAGGGCAGTATGGCACATGCCCTTATGCTTGCATATAAAAATATTATCTCTCAAACTGAGGCGGATACTTTAATTGCCGGACTAGAAGAAATACTTGCCGATATTAAAAGTGGCAAGTTAGAAATAGACTTTACGGCAGAAGATATCCATATGTTTGTAGAGCAAGTGCTTACCGAAAGGGTTGGCGAAGTTGGTAAAAAAATACACACCGCAAGGAGTAGAAACGACCAAGTTGCCCTTGATATGAGATTATATTTAAGGCAAGAAAGTTATAGCATAATTGCCAAGATAGAAGAACTTTTAAAATCTATAATAACTATTGCAGAGCAACACGTTAAAACCATAATGCCTGGTTACACACATTTGCAAAGGGCACAACCTATAACCTTTGGGCATCATCTTTTGGCTTACGCTATGATGTTACTAAGGGATAAAGATAGATTTTTAGATACTTTAAAAAGAATAGATATCTCGCCTATTGGCTCTTGCGCCTTAGCGGGAACAACTTACGAAACGGATAGAGGGTTCGAGGCGGAAAAACTTGGCTTTAAAGAAATTTGTCAAAACAGTATAGACGGCATATCGGATAGAGATTTTTGTATAGAATTTTTATCTAACGCGTCAATTTTAATGATGCACCTATCAAGGTTTTCCGAAGAAATTATACTTTGGTCTAGTTGGGAATTTAAGTTTGTAGAACTTTCTAACGAGTATACAACGGGCTCGTCTATTATGCCACAAAAGAAAAACTCTGACATGGCAGAACTAGTTAGGGGTAAAACGGGTAGAGTATACGGCGACCTTATGGCGTTACTTACCACCTTAAAGGGTTTACCACTAGCGTATAACAAAGATATGCAAGAAGATAAAGAGAGCGTATTTGACGCGGTAGATACGATAAATATGTGTTTAGACGTGTTTGCACCTATGGTTGCTACCATAAAGGTGTTTAAAGAAAATATGCTACTTGCCGCGCAAAAGGGTTTTATAAACGCTACCGATTTAGCGGACTATTTAGTTAAAAAGGGATTGCCTTTTAGGTCGGCTTATAAAATTAGCGGTAGTATCGTTGCAAAATGCATACAAGAAGGTAAGGTTTTAGAAACGCTTACTTTACAAGAATATAAACAATTTTCTGACCTTTTCGAAGAAGATTTATACCAAGAAATTAGCCTAACTACTTGCGTAGAAAAGCGTATTTCTTATGGTGGAACTAGTTTTTCTTCTGTAGAAAAGCAAATAGAATACGTAAAAGGTAAAATAAATGGTTAAGGTTTTTATAGATGGTAGTGCAGGCACTACGGGATTGAGAATTTATGAGAGATTGCAAGAGAGAAAAGATATTTCTTTAATACTCTTGTCCGAAGAATTAAGAAAAGATACCTTGGCTAGAAAAGAGGCTTTAAATAGCGCGGATATTGCCTTTTTATGTTTGCCTGATGCCGCCGCAATAGAAGCGGTAAGTTTGGTAGAAAACTCTAAAGTAAAAATTATAGATACTTCTACCGCTCACCGAACGCAAGAAGGTTGGGATTACGGCTTTGCGGAACTTAGCGGTCAAAGAGAAAAAATTGTTAATAGTAAAAGAGTGGCAAATCCGGGTTGCCACGCAAGTGGGTTTATTGCTTTGGTAGAACCGCTTGTTAAAAACGGAATTATAAAAAAAGATGCTAACTTATCGGCTTTTTCTTTAACGGGATATTCCGGTGGCGGAAAAAAGATGATTGCAGAATATCAAGGGGAAGATAGAAACGTTTTATTAAACGCGCCAAGAACTTATGGTATTACTCAACAACACAAGCATCTAAAAGAAATGGTTAAAATATGCGGTATAGAAAACGCACCGATATTTTGCCCAATAGTTGCCCCTTATTATTGCGGTATGGAAGTTACCGTTCCGCTATTTAAAAAGGATATAAAGGGCGAAGTAAACAATATTAAAGAAATTTACAAAGAATATTACAAAAACGGATTAGTCAAGTTTTCCGAGAGCGAAGAAAGTGGATTTTTATCGGCTAACTTAATGGCAGGTAGAGACGATATGCTAGTTGGCGTTTACGGCAACGAAGATAGGTTTACGCTTGTTGCTAGGTTCGATAACCTAGGTAAAGGGGCAAGCGGAGCGGCGCTACAAAATATGAATATTATGCTAGGCGTAAAAGAAGACACGGGACTAATTGTTGAGGATTAATTATGAAATTTATACAAGGCGGTGTAGTTGCTGCAAAAGGCTTTACGGCAAGCGGTATACACTGCGGAATAAGAAAAAATAGGACGAAAAGAGATTTGTCTTTAATATATAGCGAAGTTTTAGCAAACGCGGCTTCCGTTTACACTACCAACTTAGTAAAGGGCGCGCCCCTAATCGTTACTAAAAACAATATTGCAAACGGAAAGGCTCAAGCGGTTATTTGCAATAGCGGTAACGCTAACACTTGCAACGCTAACGGAATAGAAATTGCAGAACAAACTTGCCAACTTTTAGCGCAAGGATTAAAAATAGACGCTAAAGACGTAATAGTTGCTTCTACCGGAGTTATAGGTCAACCACTAGATATAGAGCCTATTAAAAACGGAATTAGTCAACTTATAGGCGAACTTTCTAAAAACGGTGGCGAAAACTGCGCGGAAGGTATTATGACTACCGACACTATTAAAAAAGAAGTTGCGGTAGAATTTACGCTAGGGGATAAAGTTTGTCGTATTGGCGGTATTGCAAAGGGTAGCGGTATGATACACCCTAACATGGCAACGATGTTAGTATTTATTACTACCGACTGCGCAATTAGTTCCGAAATGTTACAAAAGGCTTTATCTACCGATATTGCCTCTACCTTTAATATGGTTAGCGTAGACGGGGATACTTCTACTAACGATATGGTTTCGGTTATGGCAAACGGTATGGCAGGTAACGAAGAAATTGTTGCCTACGGCGAAGAATACGCTATTTTTATGAACGCTTTAAATTCGGTTACCGTTGCGCTTTGTCGTATGATTGCAGGCGACGGAGAAGGCGCTACTAAACTACTAGAGTGTAGCGTTAGCGGTGCTAAAGACGATAAAAATGCAAAAATAGTTGCTAAAAGCGTTATTTGTTCTAGTTTATTAAAAGCCGCAATGTTCGGTGCTGATGCTAACTGGGGCAGGGTGCTTTGCGCAATAGGATATAGCGGTGCAGAAGTAGACGTAAACAAAGTCGGCGTTAGTTTTAAAAGTAACAAAGGTGAAATTTGCGTTTGTCAAAACGGCGCGGGCATACCTTTTAGCGAAGAAATAGCAAAAGAGATTTTACTAGAAAAAGAAATAGAAATTATTATAACTTTAGGCGATGGCAACGCAAAGGCTACTGCTTGGGGTTGTGATTTAACTTACGATTACGTTAAAATAAACGGAGATTATCGTACTTAAGGGGAACTATGAAAGAATTTTCTAATTTACAAAGGGCGGAAGTTTTAACTCAAGCACTTCCGTATATAAAAAAATATAACGGAAAACTTGTCGTAATTAAATACGGTGGCAACGCTATGATTAACGAGAGCCTTAAACAACAGGTTATGGAAGATATCGTTTTATTACATTTAATAGGCGTAAAAGTAGTACTCGTTCACGGTGGCGGACCGGAAATTAACGAACTTATGGCAAAACTAGGTAAAAAAGCCGAGTTTGTAAACGGACTTAGGGTTACCGATAAAGAAACCGTAGATATCGTACAAATGGTGCTTGCAGGTAAAGTAAATAAAACTTTAGTAAACCTTTTAGAAACTAAAGGTGGCAAGGCTATGGGTATTTCCGGTATGGACGGAAGACTAATAGAAGCCGACTTTAAAGACGAAAAACTAGGATACGTGGGGGATATTGTAAAAATAAACAAAGAGCCCGTTGTAGATTTGTTAGAAAAGGGATATATTCCCGTAATTTCTACCGTTGGTTGCGATAAAAAAGGCAATAGTTTTAATATTAACGGAGATACTGCCGCGGCACACATTGCGGGTGCGTTAGGCGCAGAAAGACTTATTATGATGACGGATATTGCCGGCATACTTAAAGATAAAGACGATCCTAGCACTCTAATTACTAAAATCACCGTTTCAGAAGCGAAAAAACTTTACGAAGAAGGCGTAATTTCCGGCGGTATGATACCTAAGGTAGATTGTTGTATAGAAGCCATTAAAGAAGGCGTAAGAAAGGTTATTATTATGGACGGAAGAATACCACATTCTATCCTTATGGAATTACTAACCAACGAAGGTGCCGGAACAATGGTTTTAGGGGACTAAAAATGAGTATTATTGACCAAGATAAACAGTACGTAGCAAACACCTATAATCGTTTTCCCGTAGAAATAGTTAGCGGTAAAAACGAAATTTGCTATGATGCTA
>JAGAUH010000187.1 GCA_017620875.1 Clostridia bacterium | reverse complement strand
TTAATCCATTGAGCCATAACCGTATTGTCGCTTGTATCGTAAGTAGACCATTTACCCGTTGTTGCATCGTAAGTTGCAGGTGGTTCGTTACTGATATATGGTTCCGAATTTACGTGAGTTGCCTTACTTTTCCAGTGAACGGTTGTTTGTACGTCTGGAACAACTAATATAGAATAATCGTACGCGCCTGGGTCTACCATTTTAACAAGTTTTTCGTAAGAAGCAAGGTTTGCATTATTTCCGTTGCCAGAAGTATCTTCTACGATACGTTTAGTCCAAGGCTCGCCAAGATATACGTTAGTAAGTAGCGTTGCATTAGTATCGTTTGTACTAATTGCAGTATTAAGCATATCTTGTTTAACTCTTTCTGCGCTTATTACTCCGTTATAAATAGTAATTTGTTTAATTCTACCATTGTTAAGCGGTCTTTTTTTCGTTGATTCCATAATGTAATCTACGCCGATAGAAAACGGCTTATCACTAATAGGGTTAGAAGTGTTAAATACGCTAGCAACTGTATTTTCTTTACCGTCTACGTATAAAGTAAAGGTACTATTAGTTTTGTTTCTTATAACGGCAATATGGTGCCATTGTCCATCGGCAACAAAGCCTTTGCTAAATACGACAATTTTTTGATCCCAATCCACTCTAACACGACCGGAAACGTCTATCGAATAGTCGATATGTTGGTGGTTTCCTATGGCGTCACCGCCTATATAGTTACTCATAATAACGCCACCGGTACTATTTGCAGGTACGTTTACCCAAGCCTCAAAAGTATCCGGGGTTTTAGTTAGCGCTTTATCAAAACGGTAACTATAATGGTTTGCAATGTGATACTCGGTAGGAGTGGTAGTTGCTTTATTTGTCATTTGTCCCATATTAATTTGGGCATTTTCTATAACTGCTTTCGCTAAATTTGTTCTAGGTAAAATTACTAGCGAAAACATAAATAAAAAGGTTAAACAAAACGAAACTATTTTAGTTAAACTTTTCTTTTTCATACTATACGCCCTCCTTATAAGATACGTTAGAAATGGTTACCATTTTTGAAGAACTACGGATACCTAAACCGGTACCTGTACAACTAGAAATATTAGAATCGGTACAAGTTAATGCAAGTTCGCCGTCTAGATATATTTCAAATTTATCCCCGTAATCTTTTACCATCATAGTACAAGTAATTTCTGCTGCATCTGCCGCGTTATTATATTTGTTTTTATAACTCGTTGATAAATCGTTTGGTAAAGATGCAACGTTGTCTGTTTGCGGATAAGTTGCATTTGTGCAAGTTTTTACGGTTAAATGTCCAAAACGTGCTTTGCCAGAACCGTTATCACCCCAAACTCTACTTACTTGAATTGCACCGTTTGTTGGGCAGAATACCGCTGAAATATAACTTGTTCCCAAGTCTTCGTATGGATACATAATAGTTCCGCCTAATTTCATACGGAACGCAAGTCCTACGCCACCACTTACGGTATTTCCTTTAATAAACTTAAAGGTTGCAGAGTAAGTTACGTTTCTCTTGCCTAAATCTGCAAATTGATGTATTAAAGTAGGTTTTGTGTCGCCCGTATAATAAGTGCCTGCGCTAGGGGAAGTTAAAACACTCATATAAGTTAAGTCTTCGGTATAAGTAGTTACGTTAGAGAATATTACGGCGTTACTAGTAGTAGAGTTTCTCATACCCCAACCGGTACCTTTAAAGTCTGCAAGTAAAGTTGCATCCGTTCTAGAAGTTGCAAGTTCGCCGTCTAGGTAAATTGCAAATCCATCTGAGAAACTACATACTTTCATTTCTACGGTAAATACCGAATTATT
>JAGAUH010000186.1 GCA_017620875.1 Clostridia bacterium | reverse complement strand
TTTTCTTATCCAAGTTTGAGAAGTATTTACCCCGTTTACCGAGTTTTTAGAACAATCGTTGCAGTATAACAAATAAGCCTGCCCGTCGTCGTCTAAAAAGAAGTGAGCGTCTATATAAGCGGTGGTAGTTAAAGTTTCGTCAAACATAACGCCTAAGCCGTCGTCGTGCCTAAACGGACCTAAAGGACTGTCGCCAATGGCAACACCAATTTTTTTAACGCCCGTTGCCCTTACCCTTGCAGAAAAATACATTATATATTTTTTAATAGTTGGGTTATAAACTACTTCTGGTGCCCAATATTCGTTATCAAAAGGCGTTTTGCCACTTCCGCTATTAACTTCTTGATAGCAAGTGCCTTTATCCGTCCAAGTTTTTAAATCGGTACTTTGCCAAACTTTAAATCCGCTAGCACTCATACTGCCGTTTACAGTTGCGTAAACGTAGTATTTATTAGTATTTTTATCGGCTAAAATATACGGATCGCCTATACCGGAAATACCCGTATCTATGGTTTTTAAAGTAGGTAAAACGTTGTCGGTTTCTTCTATAACGGGGTCGTCTTCTTCTACGCTACTAGAACTAGAAGACGTGCTAGAACTATTACTAGGCTTTATACTAGAAACACTAGAAGATACGCTAGAACTACTGCTACTAGATACCGTGCTATAACTACTATTAAAACTGCTTTGGCTTATGCTAGAACTCGAAACTTCGCTAGAACTTTCTACCTTATTTTCGCTAGAAGAATTAACTTTTTGTTGAGAACTAGAAGATATTATAGCGCTACTAAAAGAACTATTTTCGTTAAAATTGCTAGAATTTGAAGATTGAGTTTTTTCTACAAAAGTTGCCACAATTAAAGTTTCTTTATCTTGCATAGTAAAAGTGTACCCATAAGCCATGCTATTGTTAATATCGTCTATAAAAGTATCGTATACGGAAATGCTTTTTACCATATAGTTAGGGTATGGTATTGCCGTGAAAATTACTTGTTCCCCTGCCGACGCATAAGAAGTGGATATAGTTAATTTACCTTGCCCTATCGTTTGTAATTGTATATACCTTATAGGTGCGTTACTAGAACCCGAACTTTTTGGTGATTCGCTAAAATTTGTCCTTTTGCTACAACCACAACAAAAAACGGTAATAATAACCAATAAAAATATTGTTATTTTTTTAAAATCTCTCATAAAAACCTCTTATAGTAATATATATTACTACTCTATTATTTTATCATAGTATAAACGCGTATTCAATACTCTTTAAAAATTAATAGTTGACGTTTTTATAGCATAAATACTTTTTAAACCGTAATTAATCTTTAAAATATAGCAAAATCACTACTATAATTATAAAAGGTAAACACCTTTAAAAAAAAAGCGTGCCACCTTTTTAATAAAGTTGGCACGCTATATTTCTATTTTTTTAATTAAATCCATTTAGCATAAATATACGTTACGTAATCTTCGGGATAATACAGGTAATAATCGGTATAAGTATTTATTCCCGTATACACTTCTTCTTGCCAAGTATAACTACCTTCTAACAAATCTTTTTTAATATGTGGAACGTTAAAATCGTATTCTATAGTACACTCACTATCCGCGTACCAACCGCCAAAAGTGTAACCCTCTCTTGTGGGATTTTTTGGCATATACGTTAGTGTTTCGCCTGTTTCTAAATCATCTATCCAATAATACCCTTGGTTTGGTGCATTTTCGTAGTTATACATAAATTCTATATTTGCTAGCATATAGTTAAAACTGTTAAACACATCTTTTTCCAAAGATCTTGTTGCAATAATTTTATCATTGTTAAAATGCTTGTTAAGAACAAAAAAATTCACAAAAACACTCATTATTGAAACTCTATTGTCAATATTAGAATTATTGATAAATAAAATAGTTTTTTTTGTTTCAATCTGTTTAGTTTCAAAAGAAATCTTACACGTTGTATCATATTCTCTAAGCGCCACACACCATTGCTGTAAAGGATATTTTAAAATCTCCCCTTTAACAATTTCAAATTCTTCATAATACGGATAATAAACCTTTTTTATTGAAGGGGTATATTTTAAAATCTTATTTTCCCTTCCTAAAAAACCTGATTTTTCTAATACAATTTCTGGTCTTGCTCCATTAATTGTTTCTGGTATTACAATATATTCTTTTTGTAAACCTTGGTTGCTAAAATCGTATATTTCGTTATCTTCGGTTATAATAAAGTCGCCATATTCGTACAACTTAGTTTTATTACACCCAGAGCCTATTGTCCCTACTTGTTTATTACCTAACACTAACGTTAATAGCATTGTTATTGCTAAACACGTGCAAGTTATTTTTATAAATCTTTTCATACTAACCACTCCTTTTTAAAAGTAAAAACACTTTATATAATACAAATAACTACTTTGCAACCCCCTTTTCAATTTTATTATAGCATAATACGTTTTACGTTTCAATATACAAAAAATAAATTTGCACAACGCAAAAACCAAACCACCCTTATACTAATAAAAACAATTTTAAATTTAATTTGTCCCAAAAATATAAAAAATTTAGGTATAAAAAAAAAGCACTCTTACGAGTGCTTAATTTTGTTAATTTTATGCTATTGAGAAACTAATATTTGATATAAAGCAAGCAAATCAAATGCAAGAAAGGCTAAATTAAATGCTCGCAGTTAATAGTTTACATATTAACAAGAGTTTTAATAACGCATTTCGCCGTATTTCATTTGTTTGCTATCAACTATTAGTTGCGAGATAGCACCTATTATTCAGCAACAACTGTAGCGCCT
>JAGAUH010000185.1 GCA_017620875.1 Clostridia bacterium | reverse complement strand
CAACTTGCTTTAAAAGAACAACCTATATTAGATAAAAGTTCTTTACAAATATCCGAGCAAGACAAAGAAGATATTATACAAGAGTTTTTAAAAGGGGTTTTACAAAGTAAATCTCAAGCAAAATTATCTAGCGGTGGACAAGCGGTAGTAGCCCCACCAAGAAAACCAAAAAATTTAAAAGAAGCCAACTTAATGGCAAAATTTTTATTAAAAGGAGAATAATTAATGGTAACTTTAACAAGTGCCGATAAGGCATTAAAATCACTTTATTTAGGTGTGGTAACAGAACAATTAAATACGGGTATCAATCCGTTTTTAGCAAAAATTAAAATGTCTAGTAGCGACGTTTGGGGCAAAGAAATAAGAAAGGTTGCTCAATACGGAATTAACGGCGGTATTGGCGCAGGTACGGAAGAAGGGGATTTACCTAACGCCGCAGGAAACAATTACGAACAATTCGTTTTATCACTAAAAAACCTATATGGTAAAATCGAAATTTCCGACAAGGCGGTTAGGGCAAGCGAAAATAGCGTTGGAGCGTTTGTAAACTTGCTTAACTCCGAAATGGAAGGTTTACTTTCCGCTTCTTCTTTCAACTTTGGCAGAATGCTTTTTGGCGATGGTCAAGGCGTTTTATGTAAAGTAGAAAGCGTTAGCGGTGGGCAAGTAAAAGTGTCTTCCGTTAAAAACTTAATAGAAGGTATGGTTATCGATTTTAGACAAGAAGACGGTAGTATTATTAGCGGTTTTGCTAGTAGAAGAATTACTATGGTAGACAGGGCAAATAAACTAATTACCGTTAGTGGAAACGCTATAGAAGACGGGGCGGTAGCAAGCGGTTCTTTAATTACCGTACAAGGTTCTTACGGACAAGAAATTACGGGGCTTAGCGCAATATTTAAAGATACGGGCTCTTTATACGGTTTAGATAGGCAGTCTCATAAATGGTTAATGCCTTATATTAAAAAAGACGTTGGCGAAATTAGCGAAACGGTTATTCAAACGGCTATTGACTATCTAGAAGAAAACGCAGGCGGAAAGGTAGATATGATTATTTGTTCTAGTGGGGTTAAAAGGGCTTTCCAAAACCATTTGGCAACCTATAAAAGAAACGTGGACGTTATGGAATTAAAGGGCGGTTATAAGGCAATTAGTTATAACGGAATTCCTATCGTATCGGATAGATTCTGTCCAGAAGGAACGATGTATTTACTTAACAGCGAAGACTTTACTTTACATCAACTATGCGATTGGGCTTGGTTAGAAGGTGAAGACGGTAAAATTTTAAAACAAAACGCAAACAAACCGACTTACTCTGCTACGCTAGTAAAATACGCCGACTTATTATGTAATAAGCCTTGCGGACAAGCAATGCTTACCGGCATTATAGAAAACTAATAGGAGAATAAAAATGATAGTGTTAGAAATTGCTTTGCAGGTTGCCCAAAATTTAGGTAAAGAAGATTTAATTACTTTTTTATCGGAAGGGACTAGCGCCGATATAACCATAGCAAAGCGAGAAAGACAAAAAATTATAGATTGTTTGCATAACGTGGTTTTAGAACTTGCAAGCGGTCCTTGTAAAGTTAAGGTGGTAGAAGAATTTGTTCCGCTAGATAAAAAAATTTATTACAAGGATTTTTCTAACAAAATACTATCCTTTAGCAATATATTAGACAAAAAGGGTAGCGTTGTAAAATACAGCGTTTACCCTACGTATATTGCCCTATATGACGATAAAAGGGTGGTTGTAGAATACAATTGCTTGCCAAATAAAAGCGATATAGATCAAGAAATTGTGGTTGGTAACACTTTAATTACGCCAAGTATTTTAGTTTACGGTACGGTGGCGGAATATTATTTAGCGTCTTCTTTATACGACGAAGCAGTTTTTTGGCGAAAGAAGTACGAAGATGCTTTATCTAGCGTAATGCAAAACAAAAAGTTTAAGTTAAAAGGTAGGATTTTTGTGTGAACGTAAAAACTAAAAGAGTAGTTATTTCGGATTTTAGCGGTGGGATAAAAGGCGATTACGCACCTAGGTTGTTACCCCTAAACTACGCAACTAACGCGTATAATTTTAATACTATAAACGGATCTTTAACGGACGGGGTTGGTTTAACTTTGTTAAAGTTTTTAAGTGGAAAAACGCTAACTAGTATAGAGCCTATTTTGTCTACCTATTATTTTAAATATTTCGAAAACGGTTATAAAGATAAATTGTTATTGTACTGCCTAGATAAATGCGTTTATTGTTACGAGATAAATAGTGGGGAACTAACAAAAATAGAAAATCTTGTTTTCGAAAATTCGCCCAAAGGGCTTAGTTATAGGTTGCAAGATAAAGATATTTTTATTTTTTCTTCTCAAGAAGGTACTTTCGTTTTTGACGGAATAACTGCAACAAAGGTAGAAAGCGTGCCAATAGTAGAAGATATTTGCATACATAACGAAAGGCTTTTTGCCGTGCAAACAGGCGAGAAAACTAGGCTTTATTTTAGCGACGATTTTAACCCTTTTAATTTTAATCAATCTAATTTAGAAGGTGGTTTTATAGATTTGGTAGACGAGCGTGGCGGGATAAATAAACTAGTTAGTAATTTAGGGTACTTATACTTATTTAGAACTCACGGAATTAGTAGGCTATCTTCTTATTACGCCCAAGAAAATTTTAGTGTGAGCCACGTTTTTTCTTGCGTGGGTAATATATATCCTAAAAGCGTTACCCCTTGCGAAAGTGGAATTTTGTTTTTGGCAGGGGACGGGATATATATGATAAGCGGTTATAGCGTTAAAAAAGTTTTAAGCAATTTAGACGACTTTTTTATCGGCGTAGACAATTCTGATAGTAAAGGTATGTTTTTTAAAGGTTGCTTTTATTTAAAATGTAAATTAAAAATAAACGGCAAGCAAGAAAACGCCTTGGTGGTGTATAGGTTAAAAGACGATTTTGGGTATATTGCCAAAAACTTAAACGTTAAAGATTTTTGCGCTATTATGGGAGAGGATTTTTCTGCGCCCGCAATTATTGCAGGCAACGGCAAAGAAGTTTATACTTTTTGTCAGTCTTCTAGCGTTTGCGGTGTTCCGCTAACTAAAGTGTGGGAAACGCCTTTTACGGATTTAGGGGTTATTGGTAGAGATAAAATTTTAAAAAAGATAGAAGTGTATACCAATAGCCAAGTAAAAATTATTGTTTTAACCGAAAAGAGTAAAAAGGTGTTTTTGTTAAAACCGCATAATAACTACGCGGTAGAAAACGTTAGCGTTAGAGGAAACGAGTTTAAGTTTATAATAGAAAGTTGTACAGTTAACTGCGAAATAACTAAACCAATGCTTACTTTTAGTTACGTATAAGGGGGATTATGAAAGACGAAAAATTTAATTTAGAACTTTTAGAGTTAAAAGAGAAAATAGAAAATCTTAGAGAAATATATTTTAGTTTAAACGATTATTTAAGCGGGTTAGATAAAGTGTATTATTTTACTTTCGTCTGCAATAAAAGTGGATACGTAAAGATAAAAGTAAAAAACCCACAAGAAAAAATTGGGCTTAGTATTAACGACGTAACTATTATTAGCGATAAAGAGTTCTATTTAAAAAAGGGTACTTATCAAGTAAAGGTCGTGGCTAATCTTTTAACCGAGCAAACTATAGAAATTGCCGTTAGCGGTTACGTAAAATACTACGATAACGCTTTTGTAAAGGTGTTAAATAGTACTAATTATTCCGTTATAGCAGTGCGAAGTTTGGGCGAAGTAAGTTTATATAAATATAACGGCGAGATAGAATTAATAGAAACTATTTCTACTAGCAGTTTCGATTTTTGCCTAGATACGGACGAAGTTATTTTGTTTTATTTAACGGATAACGGATTTGTAAAAAAGACTTATATGCAAAACTTTAACGCTAGCGTAGTGCAAGAAACTTTTGTGGAAAATTTATCCGAAATAAAGTGCTATAATGGGCAAAAAGTGGGGCTATATGGCGTAAAACAAGGTGTTTTGTGTAAAATAGACGCTGATAACGGCGAGATAACAAACTTAAATATAAAAGCCAAAAACGTGCTTGCGGGAAAGGAAGATTGTTTTGTTTTTAGAGATTTTGACAATAAAATTAAGTTGTGTAACCTATCCGTTTCCCAAACAAAATAAAATTAAAAAAAGGTGTTACAATGATTAATTTAAAACTAGTTTCTAAAAGGGGTAATAATTATTTTTTCCTACAAGGCGAACTTTACGGCTTAGAAGACGGTGTGTTTAATAAAATAGACCAAACTTCACTTTGTAAAATACCTATATGCTACGGCGGAATAAAAATAACGCTTTTTAACGGTAGTAATTTGTATTTTAACAACGATACGTTTTATATAAAGGAGTAATAATGAAAATATTAAGCGAGACAAAAAAGGCGGTTAAAAAATTGCTAGAAGAAAATTCTTTAGACCAAGGGGTAGAAGATAGCAAAAAAGACCAACTAAAAGAGCAATTAGATAAAGAAAAAGACGATTATTTTACTAGAACGGTGGGTAGTAAAATCACCACGGATTTATCTAGGGTGTCGGATAAAGACTTAAAAATTCTTGCCGACAAGTTTTACGAAAAGCAAAAATTAGATAAAAAGTTAGACGCGGAAAAAGAGTATAATAGTAAAGTAGAGTCCGCCGAGAGTGCTTTAAGTAATAAGCAAAGCAACTTAAGCGAAAAATTAAAAGAGATAGGGGATAAACTAAACAAGCAAATATCTACTTTAAAAGAAAAATCTTTAAAAAATAACGTTGCCCGTTCTAGCATTGTTTCTAACGGGGAGCAAGGTTATAAGCAAGAAGCGGATAAAAGCCAAGGTTTAGTAGAAGAAGAATTACAAAAGGCGCAAGAGCAAAGGGATTTAAAAGTAAACAACGCTAAAGAAGAACTTGATAAGGCTAATTATAAAATAGATTACGAATATGCTCAACCCATTGCCGACAAGCAAAACGAACTGCAAGAGTTAAAAGATAATAATTCTAGTTATGCAAAAAGTTTGGTAAACCGAACTGCTTTAAAAGATTATGATAACAAAATTTTATCTTTGATAAACGGTTTCGTTGCGGAACTTGGCGAAGAAAAGGCAAAAGAAATATTACAAAAAGACGATTTTTTAAGCGAATATTTATCTAAAAGTCAAATAGAAGAATTACAAAAAAAATACAATTGGTAAAATATATTTTTTAGGCAGGCTAACCCCTGCCTTTTTTTATTTTGCAATAAATAAAACAACTTAAAAAAATAAAATTCTTTTGGCTTTTTTAGTTTGACTTTACCGCTTTTATTATATATAATAATAAATAGATTAAAATATTTTAGTGTAATTTTAGTTTAATATACTATTTTTTGGAGAAAATTTATTTATGGAAATGGCAAAAACTTATAACCCTAAAGATTTTGAAGAAAGAATCTATAAAGATTGGGAATCTAGCGGATGTTTTTCGGCAAAGCCTAACGAAGAAAAAATACCTTTTACTATCGTAATTCCACCACCAAATATTACGGGGCAATTACACATGGGGCACGCT
>JAGAUH010000184.1 GCA_017620875.1 Clostridia bacterium | reverse complement strand
ACATTTTGTCTAAAAATAAAAATTTAACTCACAACTCATAACTAAAAAATAAAACATCATAAAAAATTTGCTACCTAAAAATAGGTAGCAAATTTTTTATGTAAAAATATTAGTTGTTTTTAATGCTTAATATACCGCAACCAGCAGTTGCAACAATACCAATAAGCCATCCTTCGATACCAAAGAATAAGTTTTTAGTTTTGTCAAACATACCAACGTCTTTTAAATCAATTAGGTTAGCAATTATAAATATTAAACCTAAAACAATTGCAAGAACGGCAACCCCAACTAGTACAAGAGCAGTAAATTTAGCAATAGTATCTAAAATGCCAATTTTAACGCCAACTAGTTTTAAAATTGCAAATACTGCAAGAGCAACACCACCAATAGCACCGATAACGGTAATTACTTGGATAGTGATAAATAATGGTTTAGAAGAAAGTAGAGATTCGCCTAAAATTTCTTTAAATAAATCCATTACCGCATTTTTAGTAGTATCGTTACCATCACCAAGAGTGTACTTTCCAAACAAAGGTATAGCGTAAGTGATAGCATCACCTTCGTAAGAAATCCTTAAACCGAAATAGTTAATAAATAGTGGTAATATTGTTAAAACGCCTAGCACGATAACAATAATACTAAGAACTAAATTAGTTTTACTTTTTTTTGCCATAAAATAAACCTCCAAAAATTTTTTTTGATAATAATTATCTATAAAATATTATATAACTTTACTTAATAATTTGTCAATAATCTTAAAAAAATTGTTTAATTTAAAAAAAATTAAATTTTTTTGGGACAAACTAATTTTTAAATCGTTTTAATAAGTAAAAGGCGTAAAAAATACAACAATCTTGTAAAAAATGCTAAATTATAACTTTTAAAAGGGGATAGCATAGTAGTATAATTAAATCATAAAAGGTTGCAAAACTTTTTAACCTAAAAAATATAAATAAGGGGGGATTATGAGAAAACTTATTATTAAAAGAAATAAAACTGCGTGTGCAAGTTTATGCAAGACAAAGTT
Organism: Clostridia bacterium; assembly: GCA_017620875.1. Lineage (GTDB taxonomy): Bacteria > Bacillota > Clostridia > Christensenellales > Borkfalkiaceae > UBA4675. The sequence continues at coordinate 2,342 of JAGAUH010000184.1, read as the reverse complement.
TTATATAGAAGACGAAAACGGCGATACCGAAATTTGTGGTACAAAGTGTAAAAAACTAGGCGAAATAAAAAACGGCGAAGAACAAACCTTTGATATAGAAGAAAAAGAATTAAAAATCTACGCCATTTGCGATCTGCTTAGTAGAAACACCTGTAACGACGTGTTTTTAGTGCCACAAGGCGACCAAGGTGTATACTTATCAGGTAAACACAAATATAATCCTGCGGTAGGTAATCCGTTCGTGTTTGATAACAATACCAATTTAGAAGGGGAAGTAAACAGAAAAAAAGGTACAAAAATAGGTATAGTGATAATGGTTATTTCTGCAATTATTGGTGGTATAGCAGGTTTTTTATTAGTTAATTTGTTATAACAAATTATAAATTGCTTACAACTTTCAATATGGCTGGCAATTGGTCGGCTTGTTGTAAGATGAGGGGGAGAAGGCGTAGGAATTTTTTCTTACGTCTTCTTATGTTAAAAAATCATTTATATAAGATAATAGTAAAAAATAGACTTTTTACTTATTTTTTTATATAATATAAGAAGTTAATCATTTATATAAGATAATAGTAAAAAATAGACTTTTTACTTATTTTTTTATATAATATAAGAAGTTATCGCTTTGCTTGCAAGAGCACAAACTTTTCATATTTCAAACGGGAAACGTAAAAACTATTTCATTATAATTACAAATTTATTTGCTTAGGGGCGTTAATGAGAAATAATATTTTTGGATGGTTGCTTATCTTTTTTTTAAAAGGAACTAAAAACGCGTTTATAAAAGAACTTAGGGTAGATTACGTAGATGAAAAGGGCAACAAATCTTATTATTATAGAGAAAAACATTCGCATTGGGTTGTGGCGTTTTTACTATTTAGTTTAACGTGTTATTTAATTGTTTTTGTATTATGGCTTACAGACAAAGAACCAGACGAACTGATAGAAATTTTAATATTATCCGCAGTAGGGGTTGTAATTTTAGTTGTATTGGTATTGGTTTGCATATACAAAATAGAGATACATAAAGAATATTTTGTTTATAAAAATTATATTGGACGTAAAAGGAAGTTCTATTATAAAGAAATTGATTTAGAGCGCCGTTTTTTAGGGGCTTTTATAAAAATTAAAAAAGGCAAAAAAGTGGTCTATATGCCGGTATTTGGTATTAATATCGATAAAATTTTTACGTTGTATTCAAAATTAAAAAAGAAACAACAAAAAAATTTAAAATAAAATAATTGGTTAAAATTTTATCACATTTATAATAAAGGCGTAAGAAATTTTTCTTACGTCTTATTTTTTTGGGGCTAAAAGTTTGCAAATTAAGAAAAAATTACTAATACAAAAAAATTTTAAGTTTTTTGTTACAAGGGACTTTTTTTAAACCACGCTTTGTGATAAAATATATATTATGAAAGATTTGAGTTTTTTAAAAGATAATACCTTTGTGGTTGTGGATATAGAAACCACGGGGCTTAGTCCAACGCCTAAGAGTGGAGAGCCTTGCCGAATTATAGAAATTGGCGCGGTTAAAATAGAAAATGGTAAAATAACAAAAACCTATTCTACTTTTTGCTCTTGTCCTACGCATATCCCATATTATATTACGGAAATTACAGGCATAACCGATAAGGACTTAGTTGGCGCGCCTTGTGTAAAAGATAGTTTAATAAAACTAAACGATTTTTGCAATAATAGTTTTTTAATTGGGCATAATTTAAGATTTGATTTATCCTTTTTAAACCACTACGGCAAAGAAATAGGCATAGAGTTTAATCAAAAATATTACGACACTCTAACGTTAGCGAGAAAGTATATAATAGATAAAGTGCCAAACTGCAAATTGGGTACGATAGCCGACTATTTTGGCGTTAAGTTTAGGCACCACCGTGCTTTAGACGATGCAATTGCCACCGCAGAAATATTTTTAAAGTTTGTAACGGAGTTTTAAGAGTATGATAATAAAAACCATATCTACCAAAAACGCTTTTGGTATAAGAGATTTAAATATAAACGTTTCTAAAGGGCAAATACTATTTTTTAGAGAAGATTTAGACCCTGATTGCGAAAGGGAGTTTTTTTATTTGTGTAAGGCTTTATTCGATAAAGATTATTACGTAAATTTTATTGGTCAAAACGGTTCTATTGGATACGTTGTAGAAGTTGATAACGTACCTATTTCTTTAACGCTATCTCGTAAAGGTGAAGAAGCGTTTGGCTCTTACGACGGGTATAGTTTAAGTGGCTATAAAGAGAATATAGAAACAACGCTACTATACAACGAGCATATTGATAGAGATTTAATTTTAAACTTAAACGATAATTTTAGAGATGCAATT
>JAGAUH010000183.1 GCA_017620875.1 Clostridia bacterium | reverse complement strand
CACAAGGCGAAAGTTTTGTAAAAGCCTTAATGGACAACGCGCTTGCTAACTACACCGATACAAATTATGGCGCTAGTATTTTAGGTAGTATTAGCAATAGTAATCTAATTAGTCAAAACACAGATGGATCTATATTTATCGGTGGTAAAGACGTAAATACTAGAGCACTTGCTCAGTTATATTATAAGGGCGTTCCCGTTGGTGGTTACGAGTATGCCGTTAGTGGAACTTTAGATATGGCAAACACTAAAACTAGTGGTTCTGCTGCAAGTAAGGTAGAGTTGCAAATATTTAAAAACTTTTCTAACTACAAAAAAATGCAGTTTTATCGTTACGATAACGGAACGACTAAAAACAATAGTTATTTCGACGTTACAAGGGTAAACGGCGGAACGGAAGGAAACGTTAGAGAACAATATAATACTTTTGCAACGGGTACGACTTATTCTTTAGATTATATAATAGTTTATAATAATGGACAAATACAATTATACGTAAAAGACGGTGGTATAAATTATTCGGATTTTACTAAAATAGAAGATGAATTTTATTTAGATTGGGGTTACACGGGGTTTGCTTTTGCTATGAATCAATATGCGGATATAACTTTAAAAAATACAAAGGTTTATTACGGAACGGAGTTTGATACTTTATACCACTCGTTAAACGAGGAAACTTGTTATACTATGAGTTCTTCTTATACTCAAAAAACCGCTAGCGACGTAATATCACAAGGCGTTGGTAACGTTTATTACGCCACTTATAGGGATAACTCAAACAATACTTATATTTATAGAGATAACGACGTTATAGGTGGACTTAGTTACGTATTAAGCGGTACTTTTGCAATATCTAATTATACCGATTGGTCTCAGGCAGAAGTAGGTATGTTCCTAGACGATACCCACGCGGTTAGGTTTGTGTTCGAGCACGTTAATAACGGCAATTATCAAGTGTTTACAGAGTATAAAAACGGAAAAACCACTTGGCAAGGTTGGAAGGCTTTAATAGAGCCGTCTGCAAGCGTACCCGCAACGTTAAATTTTAGCAGTGCAGTACGTAACGGAAACTATTATTTTGCAATAAATGGAATATCTTATCAAGTTTATGAAAATCTATTTGCAAATGCTAGTTATGCGTATTTTAATGGAAAAAATTGCGTTACAAAAATTACTAATTTATCTACTATTACTAGTGCGGAACAAGTACAAATTTTTGTTGATAATTTAACAAATTGCGTTTACGTTTCTAATCATGAGAGTACGATACAAGCCATTTACGAAAAAAACACAAATATTACTAAGGGCGGATATTTATTTGCGGGTAGTTCTAGTATAGATTTTTGGGATGGTTCCGACGGGGACGGTAAAGGCGATTTTAATAGTGATATGGCAGGGTACAATGCTTATAACGTAGGTATTGGCGGAACGAATAGTAAAGATTGGACTTATGCCGCTTACGATAGACTTATTAAGCCTTACGAGCCTAGCAAGTTCGTGTTGTTTTTAGGTGGAAACGATATTAGTGGCGGGGCAACCGCAGAAGACGCTGCAACTAGGTTGGGTATTTTATTAAATAAAGTTCATACGGATTTTCCTAATTGCGAAATATACTACATATTAGTTACTCCATCACCACTAGCGTATAATTGGGATACTAAAACTTTCGTAGAAAAATATGCAGCGTTAAATACTGCTATGAAAAATTTAGCAAGCAAAAACACTTGGATAAATATTATTGATATGGAGCCTGCCTTTACTAGTTTGTCTAAAGAAGTTTATGGTGGAGTAGGTAGCGGTATTTGGGCGGATAATCAACACCTCAATGCAGAAGGTTATCGCATTTGGGCAACTATTATTAAATCTACTATTTTTAGAAACGATACTTATACTCAAATCGTGGCAGATAGTTGGATGGT
>JAGAUH010000182.1 GCA_017620875.1 Clostridia bacterium | reverse complement strand
GTAGAAATAAATGGTAATAAAATGGTAAAAATACCTAAAATGTATTTTAGAATAGACCTTGCCGAAAACCAAGACGTTATTTCTGGGGTTGCCGTTAGTAAAGAGCCTAGAGATATTGGAGATTGGTACCAAAGTGATGAGTTTTACGTTGGTGCGTACTTAAACTCTCTTGTAAATAACGTCGCTTATAGTAAAACCAATAGTTTGATAAATAGAACTTTAGGAATCGCAAATGGTTATACCGCAATTAAAGTAAATGGCGATTATTTTAATTTAATGAAACCTAAACATTATTATACGATATATCTTTTAACGCTAATAGAATACGCAACAAAAAATCCTAGTTATTTTATTACTAAGGATAGTAGTACCATAACGGGAAGTACGGATACTATATTAAACGATAGTGGTTATAACTTAGAAAGTGGAACTTTTAAATATCACAACATAGAAGATTTTATAGGTGGAAATAAAATATATGTTTTTGGACTAATGTCGGATTGTGGTAATATAAAATACAGAACGAGTACGGGAAAATATTATTCTCTAAATAACGAATATTTAGACGTAGATAAATTATGGATAAGTGGAATAAAGTGGATAAAAGAACATCCGTTTATTATATTGCCTTGTAAATTTAGCGAGCAAAAAGAAAATACTTTTTATAGTAAATGTACTATAGACGTAAGCGGGAATTATAACTTTGTTCACGGCGGAAGATGTTCGGATAATGCAGGCCTGTTAGAAACTAAAGTAATTTTAAATACAAACCCGTCTAGGGAAATAGCAACAAGAATGATTTGGGAGGAAATATAGGTGATAATTAGAGATGAAAGCAATTTAGAAATAGAAAAAGTAAAACAAAAACTAGGACTTGTTGGAGACGTTTATATTATTGATAATATAATAGAAAGTTTGGCAAGTCATAAAAAAATAGTGCCAAATTCTTCCGCTAAAACTATAGAGCAGGCAGAAGAAGAAAGAAGAATTATTTTAAAAAGTAAATAAACGTTTGACAACGCCCCTTTATTTAAGTTATTATATATATAACTAATTAAAGGGGTTATATTTATGGCAGAACAACTAAACGGATTATACAGAAATGCAATGTGTGGCGAACTAAGACTTGCCGATTTAAATAAAGAAGTAGTATTAAACGGTTGGGTTCAAAGAAGAAGAAACTTAGGTGGTCTTATTTTTATCGACGTAAGAGATAAAAGTGGTATTTGCCAAGTGGTTTTCGACCAAAATTGTAGCGTTTTCGAAAAAGCAGAAACTCTTAGGAGCGAGTTTGTTATTGCCGTAAAAGGTATCGTGTGCGAAAGGCAAAGTAAAACTAATAAAATACCAACCGGTGATATAGAAATAATCGCTAGTGACCTTAAAATTTTATCAGAAGCAGAAACAACGCCTTTTGAAATTTTAGACGATACAAACGTATCCGAACAATTAAGGTTAAAATATAGATATCTAGATTTAAGAAGGGCTAGTTTACAAAATAAACTTCAAGTTAGATACAATATTACAAAAGCAACTAGAAACTACCTAGATAAAATCGGCTTTACCGAAATAGAAACTCCGTTTTTGGGTAAATCTACACCGGAAGGTGCAAGAGACTATCTTGTTCCTAGTAGGGTGCACGAAGGTTGTTTTTACGCTTTACCACAAAGCCCACAACTATATAAGCAATTGCTTATGATATCCGGTATGGATAGATATTTCCAAATAACTAAGTGCTTTAGGGACGAAGATTTAAGGGCTAATAGACAACCAGAATTTACTCAAATAGACTTAGAAATGTCTTTTGTAGAAAAAGAAACCGACGTTATGTACCCAATAGAAGGTTTAGTTAAAGAAATTTTTGCCGAAAACGGAATAAATTTACCGCAAGAGCATTTTAAAACTTTAACCTATGCCGAAGCAATGGACAACTATGGTAGCGACAAACCTGATACAAGGTTTGGTTTAAAACTAATAAACGTTAGCGATATAGTAGCGGACTGCGGTTTTAAAGTGTTTACGGATGCCGTAACTTTTGGCTCGGTTAGATGTATAAACGCAAAAGGCTTAGCAGATAAACTTTCTCGTAAGGATATGGACGCCTTAGGCGAGTTTATTAAAACCGTTGGTGCAAAAGGTCTAGCGTGGGCAACTTGGCAAACAGGCGGAGAGTTTAAAAGCCCTATTGCTAAATTTTTAACTCAAGAAGTTTTAGATAAAATTTTTGAAAGAACTAATTTTGAGCAAGGCGATAGTTTGTTTTTCGTAGCAGATAAAAATACCGTTGTATACAACGCTTTAGGTGCTTTAAGATTGCACCTAGCAGAAAAGTTTAACTTGTTTGATAAATCCACTTTCGATATTTTATGGGTAACGGAATTCCCTATGTTCGAGTATAGTGAAGAAGAAGGTAGATATGTTGCAATGCACCATCCGTTTACCGCTATGAAAGACGAGGATTTAGACTTTTTAGAAACCGCACCAGAAAAAATTAGGGCAAAGGCATACGACCTTGTTATAAACGGACAAGAAGCGGGTGGCGGTAGTATAAGAATTCACCGTCAAGATATCCAAAAAAGAGTGTTTGCCGCTCTTGGCTTTACCGAAGAAGAAATTAAAAACAAGTTTGGTTTCTTTGTAGAAGCATTTAAATATGGTGCTCCACCACACGGTGGTTTAGCGTTTGGTCTAGATAGGTTAGCAATGCTACTTACAGGAACGGAAAATATTAAAGACGTTATTGCTTTCCCTAAGGTACAAAATGCAAGTTGTTTAATGAGTGACGCCCCAGGTTTTGTAGAAGAAAAACAACTTAAAGAACTAAATTTAATAAAATAAATTTCTTTTTTAGCATAATAAATGCAAAAAAACACTATTTTATATATAGAATATAATTTAATTAAGAAAAAATGCAATAAATTTTAAAAAAGTATTGACTTTTATTTTTATTTGTATTAAACTATATTAGTAATGTAATGTACTTTTAGTATGTGGGGTATTATAACATGGAAGAAAATAAAAAAGAATATTTACAACCTGTTATTGAAATCGAATATTACGAAGATATCATTTTGTGTGCTGGGTTAATAGAAAGTCCATACGTAGACGACCCGTTTAGCACTACCGACAACGACAATGGTACTTGGTAAGAGTGTTTATTGTGTTATGTATAAAGAGCATATCGTTTAGATATGCTCTTTTTTAATTTCTATAAACGTCGCAATACTGCGTTACTGCCAAATTATTAAACTTTGGTGACCAACAAGGTCTACCAAATCTTAAAAATTTGTCGAGCCTTGTCTTGCTCGTTTCTAGAAAGTTTAAAACCTTTCT
>JAGAUH010000181.1 GCA_017620875.1 Clostridia bacterium | reverse complement strand
ATTTTGCCTTGCAATTTTTTATAAGTTTCGGGGCTAAAATTTAACCCCGTTCTACTAGGCACGTTATACGCTATTATAGGTTTGTCGGTTTTTTGGGCGTATAGGCTAAAAATTTTTTGCAAGCCTATTTGCGTAGTTTTGTTATAATACGGCGTTACTATTAAAAATCCGTTTACGAAAGGTTCGGCATCAGTTAAAAGTTTTATGGTAGAATAATAATTATTACTACCAACCCCTGCTATTAAAGGAATTCTGTCCCCAACGCAGTTAGCCGAAAACTTTATAACAGAAGTTCGTTCTTCGTAATTTAGGGTACTTGCTTCGCCCGTAGTTCCACAAACCACCAACGCCTTAACGCCGTTTTGTATATTAAATTCTATTAGGTTTTTTAAAGCGAAAAAATCTACTTCGCCCTTTTTATCAAATGGCGTAACTATTGCAGTTGCCACGCCTGTAAATAAATTATTCTTCATAAGATATCTTATGAAAAAACTTTAAATTATGTTATATCCCAAGCAAAAAAATTGCTTGGGATATAAAAATTAAAAATATAATTTGTCAAAATTTTCTTGTTGTACGTAGCCCGCAATTTTTGTTACGTTTGCGCCAAAATTATCTATAGCAGACAAAAAATCGTCTATCCTAAGGTTATTTCTACCAAAATTTAGTAGGGCTATAAGTTGATTTTCTTTTAATTGCAAGTTTTTTACCCTATCGTAAAGGTTAAATTGTTTTCCGCGTTTATCGGTAATTACAAATTCCGTTTTAGACAAAAACTCTTGCAAGTTAAAAGGTTTTACTAAATCTATTTGATAAAGTGCCCCGTCTATTAAGTCGGCAACGTTTACTTTTTTATCTATCTCTTTACAAGCAACGCACTTTATGCCCCTAGGCGAAAAATCGTTAAACTTTTGCATAAAAGTTTGCTCGTGTTCGGTTGTGTCGATAACGCAATATTCCGAAACGGATTTTAACCCTAGCGGTAACGGAGAAGATAAATTTATATTTTTGTGTGGATTAAACCCCTTAGAATAAGTGCAGTCTATTTTTGCCCTTGTTAAAGTTCTACCAATATGCCTAAGCGTATCGATATGGCTAATAAATTCTGCCCCGTCGGTTTTTGTATATTTCATTAAAATCATAATTCACCTAAATTTTACACTTATAAGTTTTTTGTATCCCACACGCTTGACAATTACTATTACAACCCTTGCTAGCCTTTTGACAATATGCGTTGTGCCTTTCTCTTAATAAAAAGGCCTTATCTATAAACATATCTACCATATCCCAAGCAAGTAGTTCGTCTTCTTTAAACTCGCCCGTGTAGTCGGTTGGGTTTATGCCACACTCTTTATAAGCGTCTTCCCAATTTTGTTTGATAAAAAAGTCTGACCAACCTTCCATAAAAGAACCTTTTTTATATAAAGTTTCTAGCAGTTTACTAAGTTTTCTATCTCCCCTAGCAAGCACGGCTTCGGCTTGGGATAGTTCGTAATCGTTCCAAGCAAAAGAAACGCCTTTCATCCTAAGCGCAGAGTGAAGATATGCTATTTTTTGCTCTACTTCTTCTTTGGTGGCTTGCTTTTCCCATTGGAAAGGAGTAAACGGCTTAGGTATAAAAGTTGACACGCTAACGGAAATACGAAGTGACGCTAGTTTAGATTTTTTGCGTGCGTAAATATCCCTTATTTTTTTAACGATGTCGGCAATGCCTTGCAAATCTTCGTTGGTTTCGGTAGGAAGTCCCAACATAAAATATAGTTTTATGCTAGTGTAACCTGCATTAAAAGCCATTTCGAAACAGTTTTCTATTTCTTGGTCGCTTACGTCTTTGTTTATAACGTCCCTTAGTCTTTGAGTGCCTGCTTCTGGGGCAAAGGTTAAAGAACCCCTACGCAAGTTTTCCGTCATTTCCCCCTCGAAACTGTCTATCCTTAAACTAGGTAAACTTAGTTTAGATTGTGGAATTTCGGTTTTGATTTTAGATATTAATTCTTTTAAACCGCAATAATCCCCGGTTGAAAGGCTATTCATACTAATTTCTTCAAATCCGGTACTATCTACTATAGACTTTGCTTGGGCAAGTAGCGTATCAACGGTTTTAGGTCTAACAGGTCTATAAATAAAGCCCGCTTGACAAAATCTACACCCACGGTAGCACCCACGCATAACTTCTATAACGGCTCTATCAAAAACCGCCTCGCAGTTGGCTACTAAAAATTTTTTAGGATAAACTGCGCTATCTAAATCTTTACAAAGCGCTTTTTGTACGGTATTAGAAAACCCTACTATTTTACCATTTTCGCGTTTTACTTCTACTAGGCTAGGCACGTATACGCCTTGCAACTTGCTTGCCTTTTGTAAAAACTCTTTTTTAGGTAATTTTTGCTTTGCTAGTTTGGTTAGTTCTACCATACTTTCTTCGCCGTCGCCAATAACGAATAAATCGAAAAAGTCTGCAATAGGCTCGCTATTGCAAGCACACGGTCCACCACCTTGAATTATAGGATATTCTTCGCCCCTATCTTTTGCATATAAAGGTATACCCGCCAAATCTAGCATATATAAAATGGTGGTATAACTCATTTCGTATTGGAGCGAAAAGCCTATCATATCAAAATCTTTTAAAGGCTTTTTTAACCCTAAAGAATATAATAAAATATCGTTTTCTTTTAACTCTTTGCCAAAATCGTGCCAAGGTGCAAAACACCTATCTACACTAGCGCCGTCTACGCTTTCTATGGCTTCTTGCACTATTTTTATGCCAAGGTTACTCATACCCACTTCGTACACGTCGGGAAAGCAAATACAATAGTTAAAATCTTTTTCTACTACGTTATCGTTAAACTCTCCACCCGTATACCTACTAGGCTTTTCTACAATTTTTAAAATTTCTTGCAAAGTTTTCATAAAACACCTAAAAATAATTTTACCACAAAAAAACCTTTTTTTCAAGTAAAGAAAAACACACAAGCAAGTTTGCTTGTGTGTTTTATCTTCTAATTTATTAAATTTTTAATCGTCGCTAAATAATGATACGATATTTGGAACTGTTTTTAATAATCCATTTAACGCAATCATTAGTGCTAAAGAAATACAAAAACATTCAATTCCTGTGGCGACAGATTCTCTACATTTTAAAAATCCCACAAAAACTTCTTGTCTAAAAACAAATATACAAATTAAAAACACGTAACTAACAACAGACAGAACCGTATCCATCCAACCCAAAAACTCACCTTCTCCAAAGTTTTTAAAAAGTTGTATAATGTTACAAATT
>JAGAUH010000180.1 GCA_017620875.1 Clostridia bacterium | reverse complement strand
CGTCTAAAATATCGATATAAATTCTGTGAACGCCCGGTTTTAAAGTTACCTTTTTACTACCGCTATCACCAAAGAAAATATCTTCTGATACCCAATCTTCCGTACCCCACTCTGCAGTGCTCTTTAGTTTGTTAGGGTTTGTAAAGGTATCAACTAAAACTCCGTCGATATAAAGGTTAAATTTGCCGTATTTTTCGGCAATAGCGCCAATATTTAAAGTATACGCTAAATAATAGTCGCCACCCTTTTCTACTGCAATAGCGCCATATACGCCACTATTTGCACTAGTCCAACTAATTTGATTTGTCTCATCTGACAACTCTAACCTAGCGTCGCCGTGGATACCAGTTGCAAGTCCTGCTTCCCAAACGGATTTGCTCTCGTTAATAATTTGGATATTTGTCATTTCCATTGGTTCCCAAACTCTACCAGAACCGTCGGTACAAGTAATTTTGGTTGCGGCTTCTATTTCCGGATATCTAGTAGCACTTAAAGAAGACGCTTGGCTACGAATTAAAAATTTAATAACGTAACTTGCATTTTCTACTAGTTTAGCTTTGTCTAATAGTCTTAATTTGTATCCTAATTCTATTTGGTCGTAGTGGATTACACAACTGTGTAGGTTGTTACCTGCGTTTACCATTGTGCAATCGTTAACATTTTCTGACCAGTCTGACTCTATAACGCCTTCCCAACCCCACTCGTTACGAACTACGTTTGTCAATAACTCGTAATGTTCGGCGGTAGAAGTACCGTTTACGTAGTTATAACTTGTCATCATAGTGCCTGGGTTTGCGTTTTTAATAACCATTTCAAAGCCTTTTAAGTAAATTTCTCTTAAAGCCCTTGCAGATACTTTTGTATCTTGGTTAAATCTGTTGTTTTCTTGGCTGTTCGCTGCAATGTTTTTTCCGGAAACACTAACGCCCCTACTTTGACAACCTAAGGTAATATAAGTAGCAAAAGTACCGGTAATAAACGGATCTTCTGAAATGTACTCAAAGTTTCTACCGCCAAGTGGGCTACGGTGGATATTCATACCAGGGGCAAGCATAACTTCTATGCCTACTGCTTGAGCCTCTGCTCCGTACGCTCTACCAAACTCGTACGCTAAATCTTTATTCCAAGTAGAAGAAAGCATTGTAATACAAGGGAAATAAGTAGAACGCCTATAAAACTCGCTTATTGCGGTATCGTTTTCGTTTATAAATCTTATACCCGCAGGTCCGTCTGCCGTGGCAGCGTAAGGGATTCCGTAATAATCTACTAGAGCAGTACCTAACACACCGCCAAATCCACCAACGCCAGAGTTAACGTCTTCTAGTCTAGGTTCGTTTACACCGTCCCCCGTAACGTCGCTACCAGTATAAAGTCCCGTCATATACGCTAGTTCACTAGAGTGCATTTGATTTAAAAATTGCTCTACGGTGCATTTGCCTTGTACAACGTCTATATACTTAAATCCTAAATCTAACCCAACTCCGTCGCTAGCGAAAGTAGTTTGTAAATTCCAATATGCGGTATTGTCGGTATAAGTATAACTTCTTGCTCCTAAAGCAACGGGAGTAAAGTTTATGCTCCTTAAATTGGTTATTGCGCTATTTAAAAATTCTAGTTTTAAAGTAACCGTGCCTGCAGGTAAAGTTACTTGCATTTGGTTAGTTTTATCAAAATAGAAATAATGGTCAATAGGAACGCCTTGGTCTTGAGGACTACAAGCAGTTCTCATCATGGCAACTTTTGTACTTTGCGCAACGCCGTTTATAGATACGATTGCAACCTCGCTAGATGCGTAACCACAACTAGAAGCATCAAAATCTAAATAATAATCCCCTGCTTTTTCTACGTTTAAAGTATATTCTACAACTCTACCGCTATGTAAAAATCCTAAACAAGTACCATAAATGCTTGCTTCTGGAGTAGGTGCTTGGTCAGAGTTTTCTGTATTTACCGCACTAGTAAAGTTTGGAGCGGTAATTTGAGTTACTTTAGTTGCAGATACGTTATTATTGTATATTACGAAATAATCGAAGTTAGCGCAAGGCGAATGTGTTTTTATTGTCATAAAGCACTCGCCTGCTTGCGTAAAGGTAATAGTTTTTCCGCTAATGCGTTGATAGTTATTCCAATCGGTATTAGGGGAAGGAACGTTTACCGTTAGATTTTGGTTTGTACCGTTGTCGGTAGCATCGTCGGTGTAGTCTAAAAATAAACTAAAGTTGTTTGTAATAGTAGCACCAGAACCGTTTGCCATAATAAAATCTATATTATAAGTTCCGGCTTTTTCTACGTATAGTTTATATCTAAAAGTCTTATTTTCTGCCCTACGGATATGCATTCCGCTAGACATACCAATTTCGTGTCTGTTTACAATTTCGTCCATATTCCAATCGCCTGTAGATTCGGAATAATGAGAAGAAGAAAAATAATCTTCCGCTTGAATAACACTCATTCCGGCAGCCTTAACTTCGTATCCCTCTTTATTTATAATATCGTAAGTTCCGTCTGAAGTTAAACGCCTATCTAAATTCGTTGTTAAGTGAGAAGTTTCTAAAATAACTTGGTTAGAAGTTTGTTGATAAGTTGCAACTAATCTTTTATTGCTATCTTTTATAGAGTTACCAACGTAGATATTATAGTCGCCCCTTTGTAAAACGAAAGCGTCTAGTTTAATTTTACCTAAATCGTCAAACTGACTCATTTCGTTAATATCAAACTCTAAAGTTAAAGTTTGGCTTGCGTTTGGTTGTAAAGTTTCGGTTTTTTCAAAGGCGATTAGTTGTTTGCTTGGTGAATCTATAACGTCGTTTGGCGTAGAATAGTAAACTTGAACAACTTCTTTGCCGGCAAATTTACCGGTATTTGTAACCTTTGCAAACACTTTTATTTTGCCTAGATTTTTATTGATATTTACACCCGTTACGTCTATATTAAACGTAGTATAACTTAATCCGTAACCAAACTCGAAGTTTACGGTTTGATAAGTAGGATCAAAGGTTTCGAAATATCTATAACCAACGTAAATATCTTCTTCGTATCTAACGTTACCAAATTCGCCAAAGTCGTTTTTAGAATTTTGTAAAGTAGTTAAATTTGTTACGCTATCCCACCAACTATTTTTTATTGTTGGATAATATTGTAAATCTTTTGCCCAAGTGTCGGCAAGTTTACCGCTAGGTGAAACAACGCCCGTACATACGTCTGCAATAGAGTTACCTGCTTGCTCGCCACCCATCCAAACTACTGCTAAGGCACCAACGCCTTTTTCTATTAGCCAAGTGGTATCTATAACGGAAGGAACGTTTAGCATTACTACTACGTTTTTAACACCAACTAAGTTGGCTAACGCGTTTATATCGTTCTTTTCCCAATCGTAAAGATAATAGTCTCTTTGGTAAATATCTCTACCTTCCGTAGAATATCTAGTAATAAAATATACTACTCTATCAAAATTACCCGTTGCCGAGCCCATACGAGTGTAACTTTTAATTCTGCCTGCGGTTGCGGCTGCCTCAAAGCCCGTTGCGGGATCTACCCTATTTTCGTCCCCCGCATGTACCCAACCAGAGCCACCGCCACAAAATTGGAAGTTGGTATCTTGATCGGTACCAAGTCCACCGATTGCCATGTTTGAAGTAAATGGCAAACAATTATTT
>JAGAUH010000179.1 GCA_017620875.1 Clostridia bacterium | reverse complement strand
GAAATAATATTAACGTTGTTATTTTTTAATACGTTTAACACTTCGCCAAGTCTTCCTTGTCTATTTTCGATAAATACGGATAATTGTTTAGCAACCATAATTTTTCTCCTTATTAATATAATTTTCTGTTATCTATAACGTGTACAGCCTTACCTTGACTCCTTGCAATAGATTGTGGCTCTACAATTTTTATTTTAGCGTTTATACCCAACGCTTGTTGAATTACGTGAGCAATCTTTTTAGAAATCGCTTCGATTTGCTTAATTTCGTCGGTGTAATATTTACTATCTAACTCTACTTGAATTTCTAGAGTATCTAAGTTGTTTACTCTATCTACTATCATCATATAGTGTGGAGTAACTTCTTCTACGTCTACGAGAGCAGCCTCTACTTGGCTTGGGAATACGTTTACGCCACGAATAATAAGCATATCGTCTACCCTACCTTTAAATCTAGAGATACGAGCGGTAGTTCTGCCACACTCACATTTTTCGTGAGTAATGCTAGTTAAGTCTTTTGTTCTGTATCTAATTAAAGGTAAACCTTCTTTAGTGAGTGTTGTAAATACAAGTTCTCCCGTTTCGCCATCTTGGCAAGGTTGCATTGTTGCACTATTTATAATTTCTGGATAGAAATGATCTTCGTGAATGTGTAGACCTGCGTGATAATCGCAGTCGCACGCTACCCCCGGTCCCATAACTTCGCTTAGACCGTAGATATCGTAAGCCTTTATATTTAACTTGCTTTCGATTTCTTTGTGCATTTTTTCCGTCCAAGGCTCTGCACCGCAAATTGCTGCTTTTAGTTTAATTTTATCTAGCATGCCTTCTTTCTCTAAAACTTCGGATATGTGTAGTAAATAACTTGGCGTACAAGCAATAGCAGTTGCGCCAAAATCCACCATCATAGTAGTTAGTTTTTTAGAGTTACCCGTACTCATAGGGACAACCATTGCTCCTATTTTTTCCGCACCACTATGTGCACCAAGTCCGCCGGTAAACAATCCGTAACCATACGCAATTTGGATTATATCTTGTTTGCCAACGTTTGCCATTGCAAAACATCTTGCAACGCACTCTGACCAAATATCTAAATCCCTTCTTGTATAACCTACGACGGTTGCTTTGCCCGTAGTTCCGCTAGACGCGTGTATACGAACGATTTCGCTATTAGGAACGGCAAATAATCCAAACGGATAATTGTCTCTTAAGTCGTCTTTAGTAGTAAACGGCAACTTAGTAATATCGTCTATTGATTTAATATCGCTTGGCATAACGCCTGCAGCTTGCATTTTTTTACGATAAAATTCTACGTTGTGATAAACGTAATCTACTAACTTTACAAGTCTTGCACTTTGTAGATTTTTCATTTCTTCTCTACTCATGCACTCTTTTGTCTCGTTCCAAATCATAATATACTCCTTTTATATTTCGTAACCACGTTTAAATGCGGTTTTATTTAATTCGATAGTTTTTGGTGGTACGGTTTTTTCTATAACGGCAAGCCAATCTTCTTCTTTAAAGCCAATATGCTTTGCGGATAAGCCTAAAACTACGGAGTTTAAAACTTTACTATTTCCTAACTCTTTTGCAATTTCTAAGCCGTTTATAGTGTAAATTTTATGTTCTTTTTGTAAATTTTCTATAATTCCTTGCGGATATTCTTTTGCACCGATTACTACCGTCATAGGATCGATACGGTGGTCGTTACAAATAATAATTCCGTCTTTCTTTAAAAAGTGAGCGTATCTTAACGCTTCTAGCCTTTCGAAAGAAATTAAAATATCAACTTCGCCTTCTTCGCAAACGGGTTCGTAAACTTTATTACCAAATCTTACGAAAGTAACAACGCTACCGCCCCTTTGTGCCATACCGTGCACTTCGGATAGTTTTACGTCGTAGCCTTGCTCTAAAGCGGTTTTACCAATAATTCTACTTGTAAGAAGTGTACCTTGTCCACCTACGCCAACAACCATTATATTCATATTACACCTCCACCTTTTCGATTGCACCAAATTTACAATATTTAGCACATAATCCGCAACCATTACACATAGTTTCGTCTATTTTAATAGTTCCGTCTGCTTGTTTTGTTAGCGCTGGACATCCTATTTTTAAACACATACCGCATTTTTTACATTTTTCCGCATCTGCTTTACACTTATAAGGGAATTTTTGTCCTTTTAGTAAAGCACAAGGTGCTTTTGCAATTATTACGGTAAGTTCTGCTCCGTTTACGCTCTCTTTTATTTTTCTTTCTAAACTAGCAATATCAAAAGAATCTATAGTGCAAACGTTTTTAACGCCTACTGCTTTACATAGTTCCGCTAAATCTATTGCGTAAGTTTCTTCGCCTTTTAAAGTTTTACCCGTAGCAGCGTGTTCTTGGTGTCCTGTCATACCGGTAGTTCTGTTATCTAAAATAATAACCGTACCCGTTGCTTTGTTATAAACCATATTGATAAGTGAGTTTATACCCGTATGTAAGAAAGTACTATCGCCAATAACCGCTACCCAATTTTTAATAAAGTCTTTACCCTTAGCCTTTTCTAGACCGTGAAGTGTAGAAATACTTGCACCCATACAAATAGTAGTATCTATTACGTTAAGTGGAGCAACCGCGCCTAAGGTATAACAACCAATATCGCCTGCGGCGTGTATTTTTAATTTATTTAAAACTGAAAATACGCATCTGTGTGGGCAACCAGGGCATAAAATTGGCGGTCTGTTAGGGGTTTCTGCCTTGTCAAATACTATATTGTCCGTACCAAATAGAACTTTTTTAAGTAGGTTTGCAGAATATTCGCCTTGTTTAGTAAATTTATCTTTACCGACAACTTGAATACCCCAAGACTTAATTTGTTCTTCTATAACGGGTTCTAACTCTTCAAACACGTATAAAGTATCTACCTTGCTAGCAAACTCTTGTATAAGTTTTTTAGGTAGTGGATTTACCATACCTAGTTTTAATACGCTTGCATTTGGACAAACTTCTTTAACGTATTGATAAGCAATACCGCTTGTGATAAAACCAATTTTTGTATCGTTATATTCGGCTTTATTAATTGACAAATTAGAACAATCTTCTGCTAGAGAGATTTCTCTTGCTTCTACAACCTTATGTCTACCAATTGCAGAAGACGGCATCATAACGTATTTAGTAAAATCTCTTGTGTAAGACTTATCTTCTACTTCTACCCTGTCGTATAACTCTACTATACTTTGTGAATGAGCAAGTTTAGTAGTAGTCCTATAAATTACGGGCGTATCGTATTTTTCGGAAATTTCGTATGCGATTTTAATAAAATCTTTTGCTTCTTGGCTATCGCTAGGCTCTATGCAAGGAATATGAGCAGAACGAGCAATCATACGGGTGTCTTGTTCGTTTTGAGAACTAGCAAGTCCCGGATCATCCGCTACTACTATTACGCAACCGCCGTTTACACCCGTATAACTAAAAGTGTAAAGTGGATCGCTAGCAACGTTTAAGCCAACGTGCTTCATACAAGCAAGCGTTCTTACGCCTGCAATAGAACCGCCGATTGCAACTTCTAACGCAACTTTTTCGTTTGGAGCCCATTCGGTATATACTTCTTTATAAGTAGCAAGTACTTCGCTAATTTCGGTACTTGGTGTACCTGGGTATGCACTAGAAAGTTTTACTCCCGCTTCCCATACGCCTCTTGCAATTGCCTCGTTACCGAGCATTATCTTTTTTTCCATTAGTTATTCCCCCTCAAATCTTTTATTCTTTTTGCTTTACCCTCAAATCGTTGTAAAGTATTTGGAGATTCTAGTTTTACTTTTGCATCTAAACCTAAAATAATTTTAAGTTTATTTTTTACTTTTTTAGTGATATCTTCTAACTCTTTAAATGAGTCGGTAGATTTGTTTAATTCTACCCTAACGGTTAGTTTATCCGAGTAGCCGTCTCTCTCTACTATAATTTCGTAGTGAGGACCTAATTCTTCGCAAGAAAGTACCACTTCTTCTATCTGACTAGGGAAAACGTTTACTCCCCTAATTTTTAACATATCGTCGCTACGGCCACTTAAGTTTTCCATTCTAACGAAAGTTCTTCCGCATTTACAAGGCTCGTAAATTAGTCTAGTTATATCTTTTGTTCTGTATCTAATAAGTGGTAAACCTTCTTTTTTGATACAAGTTATAACAAGTTCACCTTTTTCGCCCGCAGGTAAAACTTCGCCCGTTTGTGGATTTATAATTTCCGGTATAAAATAGTCTTCGTTAACGTGCATACCATCCATATATTCACACTCACCACTAACGCCAGGTCCCATAAGTTCGCTCATTCCGTAGTTAGAAGTAACTAGCATATCGTCGCCCCAAGCCTTGTGCATTTCGGCACGCATAGCGTCAGTTAACATTTCACTACCAACAAGTCCTATTTTTACCTTTAAGTCGGTTTTTGGATCTATACCAATTTCTCTAGCAACTTCGGCAAGTCTTAGTGCGTAAGAAGGCGTTGCTACTAGTAAAGTGGTTTCAAAGTCTTTCATATACATTAATTGCTTTTCCGAATTACCCGTTGAAGAAGGAACTATAGTTGCACCTATATTTTCAAGCCCATAGTGTAAACCTAAAGCACCCGTAAACATACCGTAACCAAAACAAATTTGAGCAACGTCTTTTTGGGTTGCTCCGCCCATGCAAGCAATACGAGAAACGCACTCCGTCCACATATCTAAATCCGCTTTAGTATACCCAACTACGGTTGGTTTTCCCGTTGTTCCGCTAGACGCGTGTATACGAACTAATTTTTCTTTATCAACGGCAAACAAGCCAAAAGGATAGTTATCTCGCATATCTTGTTTTGTAACAAACGGAAGTTTTGCCAAATCTTTTAAAGTTTTTATATCTTCTGGTTTAACCCCTAATTCGTCCATTTTTTTTCTGTAAGGGGCAACCTTTTGGTAAACTCTAGCAACGGTTTCTTGTAGTCTTTCTAGTTGAATTTTTTCTATTTCGCTCCTACTTAGAGTTTCCTCTTTAGACCAAATCATATTAACTCCTAATTTTTTATATTATTCCGTT
>JAGAUH010000178.1 GCA_017620875.1 Clostridia bacterium | reverse complement strand
TGGTTTAAAACCGCCTCTACCTTTGCTTTTTCCGCCAAAGTATAAAGGGTGTTATCTACAATTGAGTTTTTGTTTATAACGATATCGTCATACTCTTGCGTAGAAAGTTGTACGCTACAATCGTTTAAGTCCTTATCAAAAACTTTACTAATATTTAAACTAGTATCGCTAGATAAGGTTGGCGTGCTAGAAACGCTAGAAGAACTACTAGTAAAATTTATGCTCTCACTAACACTTTCTTGCTCGCTAGGACTACTACTAGAACTTACGCTCTCGCTAACGCTTTGTTTACTGCTAGAAAAATTATCTTGCTCGCTAGAAACACTAGAACTACTTTGTTCGTTACTGCTTATAGACTGAATAGGTTTTACGGCAGACGCCCCACCCTTACCTACGCAAGCAACTACGCTTAAAGAAAGTAATAAAATAAATAATAAAACTAAAAATTTTTTCATATACTCACCTATTTTTTTATAATCGTTGACTTTTCTTAAATATATTGTATAATATAATTATTAAAATTACCATACAAAAAATTGCTTTTTTAATAGCAATTTTTATAGGATAGTAAAATGATAACCACTAAAAAAATTACCAACTTTGGAAAAAATAGCATTATTGCCATAAGAAACGAAGACCATATTAGAGACGAACTTTTATACGGAGTTACCCAAGCGGGGTTTATAGAAGGTTTAAAAGGCTGGTCTATATCGCGTAAAGGATACGACGCGTTTTGCTTGTTTTATTGCCATAACGGCTCTGCTACGCTAGATTATAACGGTAAAATTTTTAAAATAAAAAAAGGCGATTTAGTATTTTTTAACCAAAACATAAAACACACCATATACAACGACAAGCAAGAACCTTTTATTGCGGACTACGCTTATATTTACGGTAAAAACTTAAAACAATTTTTTGATAGATTTTACACTCGTTTTAAATGCGTTATGCCTAACTATAACAATAATATTTTCTCTAGCACCATAAAAAAAATAACCAATATAATACTTTTAAAACAAGAAAACGACGAAGAAATTTCTTTACTAGTATACAAAATTTTAATGGATTTAATAAAGTGCGTACCGCAAACCGAAACTAGCGATATAAGTAATGCCGTAAAGTATATAAACGAAAACTATTTTAAAGAAGACGTTTTAACCACCCTTTACCAAACTTCTTATCTAAGCAAGTATCACTTTATTCGCAAATTTCATAACCGCACGGGGCAAAGCCCAAAAGAATATTTAGATACCGTTAGATTTAACGCGATTACTAGTTTATTAAAAACAAACAAAACACTAGCGGAAATTGCAAGTATTTGCGGTTTAAAAGATTATAGCCTAACTTTTTTAATAAAATCTAAAACGGGCTTAAACCCTACTCAATACCGAAACAGCATTAAAAAAACCACGGATTAATCCGTGGTTAATTTTTATATTTTTTCTAATGATTTTTGTAAAAACGCTTTAGTTTTTTCGTGTGTAGAATTTACTAAAACTTGCTCTGGAGTGCCCATTTCTTCTATAACGCCTTCTGACATAAATATTACCTTATCCGAAACGTTTTTTGCAAATTCCATTTCGTGAGTGATAATAATCATAGTCCAACCGTCGTCTCTTAAACCGCGTATAACCCTTAAAACTTCGCCTGTAAGTTCGGGGTCTAATGCAGAAGTAGGTTCGTCAAAGCATAAAATATCGGGTTTTAACGCTAAGGCTCTAGCAATTGCCACCCTTTGTTGTTGTCCACCAGATAGTTCGCAAGGATAATTTAACTTTTTATCTTCTAGCCCAACCCTATCTAAAAGCGCGTTTGCTTCTTGCAAGTTTTGTTCTTTACACTCTTTTAAATATTGTTTTGTTAAAGTATTTTTAAGTTCTAATAGGTTAGCGTTTAGTTTGTCTAATTCTTCTTGAGAAAAATCTTGTTGTTTTTTATACTCTTTTATTTGTTTGTTTAGTATTTTTAACTCTTTTTTTCTTAATTTAAAATCTCTATCGGCTTTAAGGTCTAATGCTAGCGTTACGTTTTTTAACGCGTTATATTGCGGAAATAGGTTAAAGTTTTGGAAAACCATACCAATGGTTTTATTGCTCTTTACACCCTTAATTACAGGGAAAATTTGCTCTCCGTCTAAAATTATTTCTCCGCTATTTGGCGTTTCTAAAAAGTTTAAGCACCTAATAAGCGTAGTTTTACCATTACCGGAAGAACCGATAATAGAAACGACTTCGCCTTTTTCTAGTTCGAAAGATATACCTTTTAAAACCTTTGTATCGCCAAAAGACTTATATAAATCTTTTACTTCTAAAAAAGCCATATTACACCTTATAATAGTTTAATTTTTTCTCTAAATAGCCAAATAATAAAGTTAAAACGCCAACGAAAACCAAGTAAAACGCACCCGAGTAAAATAATGGCCAAATTATAGCGTTACTTGCAAGCACGTCTGCTTCTTTAATGATTTCTATAACGCCGATAACCCTAGCAAGCGCAGTATCTTTAACAAGGGTAATAATTTCGTTACTCATAGGGGCGGTTATTCTTTTGACTACTTGCATAAGAACAATATTTTTAAATATT
>JAGAUH010000177.1 GCA_017620875.1 Clostridia bacterium | reverse complement strand
CTTTTAACTTTATTGCTAAAACGCCACTCTTTGCAAGATTAAACTCGCTACTGTCGCTAATTTTAACCATACCTTGAGAAGTAAAGAATATAAGTTTTCCGTTTTCGAAATTCATTTCGTCTTCCGAAATAAAGCAAATAGGTTCTTCGCCCAAAGATACGTCTTTATAAAGTTTATCTAGCGTGATACCATTTATATCCGAACCCCTACTCTCTGGCATAATGGATATATCCATTTTAAAGATATTACCTTTGTTAGTAAAGGCGTATAAAGGTTTGTCGGTATCGGTTTTTGCACTAAACAAGAAGATATTTCTACTTGTAGGATCTTCGTCTAGTATAGCCTTTTCGTAATTTTTAGGTTTTAACCTACGAACGGTTTTGTTTATGGTGTAACCAACTACTACCGTTTCTACTTGACTAGAAGCATCTGCATCTATATCGATTTCTTTAACGTCGTAAACGATTTCTGTTTTACGAGGCTCTTTATACTTTTTCTTAATGGCTAGCATTTCCGTTTTAACGGTTTCCATTTGTAGTTTTTTACTTTCTACAATTTTCTTTAGTTGAGCAATTAACTCCTCTAATTTTGCTAGTTCGTCTTGTAAACCTTTAACTTCTAACTTGGTAATACGAGCAAGCCTTAAATCTAATATCGCTTGGGCTTGTCTTTCGGTTAAATCGAAGGCTTTTCTTAAAGATTGCCTTGCAGTTGGAGTATCAGGTGAGTTTTTAATAATTTTAATAACTTCGTCAATGTTGTTTACGGCAATTATTAGTCCCGTAACGATATGCGCTCTATCTTGAGCCTTGCCCAAATCGAACTTGGTTCTACGAAGTACTACTTGTCTTTGATATTCTACGTAGTAAGCAATAATTTCTAACAAACCTAATTGTTGCGGTTTGCCGTTTGCAATGGCGGTCATATTGATACCATAACTTACTTGTAGTTTTGTATTTTTGTATAAATATTTTAAAATTTTGTTTACGTCGGCATCTTTTTTACACTTAATTACCGCGCGCATACCCGTACGGTCGGATTCGTCTACGATATCCCCAATACCTTCTAGGTCGGCAACTTTATTCATTTGACGATTTGCTATATCTTGCAAAATTTCCGCCTTGTTAGATTGGTAAGGCATTTCGGTTATAACGATATTCTTTTTACCGTATTCGCCTTGCTCTAAGTGTATCCTTGCCCTAATTATTATTTTTCCTTTACCCGTTTTATAAGCGGTTGCCAAATCTTCGTCGGCGATAACGTAGCCACCGGTAGGAAAATCCGGTCCTTTAATATACTTCATCATTTCTTCTAAAGAAATTTTTGGGTTAGAAATATACGCTACCGTTCCGTCGATAACTTCGGCTAGGTTGTGGGTTGGGATATTAGTGGCTAATCCTACCGTAATACCCATTGCGCCGTTTACTAATAAGTTAGGAAATCTACCGGGTAAAATTTCCGGCTCGGTTAAACTATCGTCAAAGTTTAATTGCCAATTTATAGTGTCTTTATCTAGCCCGTCTAAAAGTTCTAGCGCTAGCGGATTTAACTTAACTTCGGTATACCTCATTGCTGCGGCGGAGTCGCCGTCGATAGAACCAAAGTTTCCGTGTCCGTCTACCAAGGTGTTACGCATGTTAAAGTTTTGCGCAAGCCTAACCATAGCGTCGTAAACGGAACTATCGCCGTGTGGGTGATATTTTGCCAAGCAGTCACCAACTACTCTAGCACTCTTTTTAAAGCCTTTATCTGGTAAAATGCCCAATGTGAACATAGAATATAAAATTCTTCTTTGAACGGGTTTTAAACCGTCTTCTATTCTTGGTAGGGCTCTATTTAAAATAACGTCTTCTGCATAAGGTATCATTGAGTTATGCAAAACGTCTTCTATGGTTTTATTTAAAATACCGCTCTTATTCTCTTCCATCTGCGTCTCCTTTCTTTATAGAAACTTTGTCCATAAAGGCATCTTTCTTGTCAAAGTCGGCGTATTTTTGGATATAAGCCTTTCTTTCTGGTAAAGCATCCCCTAGTAGCGTAGAAATTAATTCTTCTGTCTTAGCGGCATCTTCTAAGGTAACTTTCATTAAAAGTCTAGTTTTTGGATTCATGGTAGTTTCCCAAAGTTGTTCTGGATTCATTTCTCCAAGACCTTTGTATCTTTGGATTTGGTAACCCCTACCAACCTTTTCTATTTTCTCTTTTAATTCGTTATCGTCGTAAGCGTATTCTTCTACGTCTTTTTTGTAAACCTTATATAGCGGTGGCATACCGATATAAACGTGCCCTGCCTCTATAAGCGGACGCATATACCCGTAGAAAAACGCAAGTAATATTGCCCTAATGTGAGCGCCGTCCGTGTCGGCATCGGAAAGAATTATTACTTTGTGGAATTTTAAACTCTCTAAATCAAAGTCAGCCCCAATTCCCGTACCTAAAGCCGAAATAATAGTCCTTATTTCTTCGTTTTTAAGCACTTCGTCTAGCCTTTTTTTAACTGAGTTTAACGGCTTACCACGAAGTGGTAATATTGCTTGATGTTGCCTATCTCTACCTTGTTTTGCGCTTCCACCTGCAGAGTCGCCTTCTACTATAAATATTTCGTTTTCTTCGTATTTTTTACTAGAACAGTTAGCAAGTTTACCAACTAGATTAAAACTATCCGCGCTGTTTTTTGCCCTTGCAAGTTGCTTTGCTTGTTTAGCGGCTTTACGAGCCTTGCTTGCGCCAAGCGCCTTGTTGATAATTGCAGTAAATATAGATTTGTTCTTTTTGTTTTCGGTTAATAGTTTTAATTGTTCGCTAGTAATTGCTTGCAACGCAGTTTTTGCCTCTGGATTACCAAGTCTACCCTTGGTTTGTCCTTCGAACTGAACGTTTTGCATTTTTATAGAAACTATACAAGTTAAACCTTCTCTAAAGTCTTCGCCAAGTAGATTGTCGTCTTTATCTTTTAAAAGTTTAACGTCTCTCGCGTAGTCGTTTAAAACTTTTGTGAACGCCGTTTTAAAACCTTCTTCGTGAGTACCGCCGTCGGCAGTAGGGATATTGTTTACAAAAGATAAAATATTTTCGTCGTACCTTTCGGTGTGTTGAAAGGCAACTTCCGCCTTAATTCCGTTAAGTTCGCTAGAAAAATAAATAGGTTCTTCTATAATAGCCTTTTTGTTAAAGTTTTCTTTTTTAACGAAATCTATTATACCGCCTTCGTATTTAAAAATAACGGGTAAATGAAGATTATCTCTTTTATCTTCTAGGGTTATGGTTACGCCTTTATTTAAAAACGCAAGTTCTTCTAGCCTTTTTAAAATAGTACCGTAATCGAACTCGGTGCTTTCTTCAAAAACCGTAGCGTCTGGCTTAAACCTAATAAAAGTACCCTTTTTAGTAGTTTCTTTACCGGTATCTTTTAACCTGCCTTGTGGCTCGCCGGATAAAAACTTTTTCTTTTTCTCGTCGTAGTAACTTTTAAATTTCATTTTAAAGACGGTGCCTTTATAAACTTCTACTTCTAGCCACTCGGATAATGCGTTTGTAACCGACGCGCCAACGCCGTGTAATCCGCCTGAAAAAGCATAGTTATCGTTATCGAACTTTCCGCCTGCGTGTAATTGCGTAAATACAACTTCTACACCCGAAACTTTTGCCGTTGGGTGTATGTCCGTTGGTATACCTCTACCGTTATCTTCTACCGAAGCGCTACCGTCTGGATATAGAATAACTTTAACTTGGTCACCAAATCCGTTTGCCGCTTCGTCTATAGCGTTATCTATAATCTCCCATAAAATGTGGTGTAAACCTTTTAAACCTGTTCCGCCAATGTACATACCCGGTCT
>JAGAUH010000176.1 GCA_017620875.1 Clostridia bacterium | reverse complement strand
CAACCGAAGTTAAAATCGTAGAGCAATTAAAGGCTCAGGGTATAGAAAAATCTGATATCACCAGAGAAGAATTTTTGGTGCATGCTTGGGCGTGGAAAGAAAAATACGGCGGTAGAATAGTAGAGCAATTAAAACGCCTAGGTTGTTCTTGCGACTGGGATAGGCTTGCTTTTACTATGGACGACAATCTTTCTAGAGCCGTAAACGAAGTTTTTGTTAATTTATACAATAAAGGCTTAATTTATCGTGGTAGCCGTATTATAAACTATTGTCCTACTTGTAAAACGGCACTTTCCGACGCGGAAGTAGAGTACGAAGAAGAAGCAGGCAATTTATGGCATATAAACTACGCCTTTAAAGATGGTTCCGGTCACGTTACCGTTGCTACTACTAGACCGGAAACTATGTTTGGCGATACTGCCGTTGCGGTAAACCCTAACGACCCTAGATATGCCGGTTTAATTGGTAAAACTTTAATTCTTCCTATCGTTAATAAAGAAATTCCGTTAGTAGCAGACGAGTATTGCGAAATGGAATTTGGTACGGGCGCGGTTAAAATTACCCCTGCGCACGACCCTAACGACTTTAACGTTGGTTTAAGACATAACCTAGAAATCGTTAGAGTTATGAACGACGACGGTACTATGAACGAGCACGCAGGCAAGTTTGCAGGGCTAGATAGATACGAGTGTCGTAAACAAGTTGTAGAAGAATTAAAAAATATAGGCGCATTAGAAAAAATAGAAGCCCACGTACACAACGTTGGTCATTGTTATCGTTGTCATAATTCGGTAGAGCCAATTATTTCTAAACAATGGTTTGTTAAAATGGAACCGCTTGCAAAACCTGCTTTAAAGGTTGTTGCAGACAAAAAAATTAAGTTCATTCCAGAAAGATTTACTAAAATTTATAACAACTGGATGGAAAACATAAAAGATTGGTGTATTTCTCGTCAACTTTGGTGGGGACACCGTATTCCTGCATACTATTGCGAAAACTGTGGCGAAGTAGTGGTTTCTAAAACTATGCCTACCATTTGTCCAAAGTGTGCCCATACCGCATTTAGACAAGACGAAGACGTTTTAGATACTTGGTTTTCTTCTGCATTGTGGCCTTTCTCAACGTTAGGTTGGCCAGAAAAGACTAAAGATTTAGAATATTTTTATCCTACCGATTTACTCGTTACCGCTTACGATATTATTTTCTTCTGGGTTGCTCGTATGATATTTAGTGGCGTAGAACACATGAAACGCATACCTTTTAAAGAAGTATTAATCCATGGTATCGTTAGAGATGCTCAAGGTAGAAAGATGAGCAAGAGTTTAGGTAACGGTATAGATCCGTTAGAAATTATCGACGAATACGGGGCAGACACTTTAAGATATTCGTTAGTAACGGGAATATCTGCTGGTAACGATACTAGATTTATTAAAGAAAAAATAGAAGGTTGCCGTAACTTTATAAATAAAATTTGGAACGCTTCTCGTTTCGTTTTAATGAACGTAGAAGGCGAAGTTTTACCAATAGAAAAATGTACTTTAACTATTGCCGACAAGTGGATTTTATCTAAGTTAAATTCTACTATAAGGGTAGTTACTCAAAACATGGAAAAATACGAACTAGGTAACGCTAGTGGAGAACTTCAACAATTTGTTTGGGACGATTTTTGCGATTGGTATATAGAACTAAGCAAAACTAGTTTATACGGCGAAGATAAAGTTGCTAAACAAAACACGGTTAGCGTTTTAGTACACGTATTAACTCAAACTTTAAAACTTCTTCATCCGTTTATTCCTTACGTAACGGAAGAAATTTGGTCAAGCCTACCAAACGTACAAGGCAAACTAATTAGGGCAGATT
>JAGAUH010000175.1 GCA_017620875.1 Clostridia bacterium | reverse complement strand
CGTATAAAAACAAATTTGGAACTTTTATTTATAGAGACGTGCCAAAAGAAGTATTTAGTTTGGGCGTTGTTGCTTTTAGAGATGGTGATTATTCTTATCAAATTGCAACGTTAGAAAAGGCGCTATGCGATAAACTTTATATAATTTCTCCAGTAAAAAACTTGGAAGAATTAGAGCAATTGCTATTTGAAGATTTAAGAATAGATGAAGATAGGTTTAATGGTTTAAATAAAGAAGAAATACTAAAAATAGCGCCATTATATCGTTCTACCAATTTAAATTTATTGGTAAAATTTTTGCAGGGAGGCAAGTAGATGCAGCAAGTATTAAATCAAATGTTGTCAAAATACCAAATAAATAATTTGCAAGACAAAGAAAACGCCATTAAAGAAATTGTTCAAGAAGTAGTGCTTTGCGGACTTTCCCGTGGTGGATTTTTTAAAGATGCTGCGTTTTATGGAGGAACGGCACTTCGTATTTTTTATGGTTTAGATAGATTTAGCGAAGATTTAGATTTTTCTTTAGTAACTCAAAATCCTAATTTCGATTTAACTAAATACTTTTCTTATATAGAAAACGAAACCAAGTCTGTCGGGTTAAACTTTGAGGTTAAAGAAAAAATAAAAACGAGAGATTCTAATATCAAATCTGCCTTTTTAAAGGGTAATACAAGGGAGCATATTTTAACCTTTTACGAAAATAGTACAGACGCAAATATCATAAATAAAGACGAAGTTATAAAAATCAAATTCGAAGTTGATATAAACCCGCCTGTCGGTGCTACTTACGAAACAAAATTTGGATTGTTGCCATCGCCTTATCAAGTTAGGCTTTACGATATGGGTTCGCTTTTTGCAGGCAAAATTCACGCTTGCTTATGTAGAAATTGGAAATCAAGAGTAAAAGGAAGAGATTTTTACGATTACGTGTTCTTTTTATCAATGGGTGCTAAGGTAAATTTAGACAATTTAAAAGCAAAGCTAGTGCAGTCAAACTATATAAAAGAAGATTTTAATTTGACAATAGAAACTTTAAAAGAATTGCTTAACGAAAGGTTTGCTAATATGGATTTTGTTCAAGCCAAAGAAGACGTATTGCCTTTTGTTAGAGATAAATCCAAATTGGACTTATGGAGCAAAGAGTTTTTTATAGAAATTACTAAAAACTTAAAGTGAATTACTTAATAGGTAAAACAGTATTAGGGAGACTTCAAAAAAGTTATAAATATTCGCTTTACAGGAAAAAAATTAGGTCGCAAAGAAGAACCTAATCCGAACCCTAGTGTTTGGCTTAGGTTTTTCTTTTTTTATCTAAAAATTTAAATACGTTTTAATGCTGTAGAAAATATTACAGTAAAATTGTAGTAAATTATATAACACATTACAACTTTTTACACTTGCATTGTTGCAAAAAATTTTGTACAATTATAAAGTAATAGTATACGCTAATATAATATTTAACTTAATAGGGAGTTAATTATGAAAAAGATATTGTTAAGTTTTTTAAGTTGTTTATTTATTTTAGGGATAGGCTTGGGCTTATCCCATTTTGGCATACTAAAAAAGGCGGAAAGAGTAAAGGCAGAAGAAAATTCTTTTGTGATGGTAGAAGGTGCAAGTTTTAGAAGTTATTGGAGTACTCCAAACTGCGGAATAACTTTTGGTGCAACGTTAACCGTTCCTAACGATTACGTAAACAACGTAAGATTATTTATAGCGCCATACGACCACGTAGAAGCCGTAAGAGGAGATGGAACTATAACGGATTATATAACCGAATTTAATGATTATTACAGTTTAGAAGGCGAAAACCAACCAAACACTTCAAAAGAAAACGGTTATTATACGATAGTAGAACCTACAAAAATACCGTATACGGGCGGAGTATCGTTTTTAGGTGGCTTAAAAAATATTCAAGAAGGAAACGAGAGCAGAAGATTTTTTGGGATATACTATTACT
>JAGAUH010000174.1 GCA_017620875.1 Clostridia bacterium | reverse complement strand
TTATTTTTTCTGCAATAAAATCTTTTTGTATATAAGCAAGGCTATCGTCTGCAAATTTTACTAAATAGAAATATTGGTTATTAATAACTAATCCGTTTATAATTTCTACAGGCGTATACGCGCCTATCGTTTTTAGCCTAAACACGCCTAAAGCGTTAGTATTGTATTGTTCGTAATTTAAAATTGGCAAACCGTATGCGCCGGCTCTTGTAACGTAATATCCTTTAGTAATACTTGGGGTAAAAGTGGTTGCGCTATTGCTTAGTTCCGGGTTGTCGCTATTTGGTACGTCAATTAAGTCGGATAGTCTTGCAATGTAACTTTTATACTCTAAGTTTACTATACAAAAGTTGCTAGACTCCGATAAAGCCGTTACGAAAATATATTCTAAATCTAAACAAGAAGTAATATTTTTATAATTAAAATATTCGTCTTTTGCGTCTACTTCAAATAGTTTTGCGCCATTTACTAGTTTATAAGTTTTTATGTTTTCGTAAAATTTAGTGTAGTGGTCGTTTGGTATTTTAAACGAGTTAGAAGTTGTTAGCGGTAAATCTAAACTCGTTAAAATATAACCTTTATATAGTATATAAATTTTACCGTCGGTCAAGTTTAGGGTTATGCTAACGGGCGCTTCTTGGTCTAGGTTAGGGTGCTTTTGTATAGGATAAGTAGTGTTTGTAGTAAGGTTGCGGATAGCGTTATTTTCTAAACATAAAACGTTTTCTAAATCGCAAAATACTTTGGTTGCCTGAGCAGAAAAAGAATACTCTTTATCTATTAGTTTTTTGTTTATAACGTCGTAACAAATAACCTTTTTAGAAGTTTCGTTTATCTTTAAGGTTAAATAAAGTTCGCCAAAAGCGTTTATGGTTAAATCTTTAACGTTACCCGTTGTTTTTAAAATATAATCGTTTGGTTTTAAGTTAAAACTGTTAGAACTTTGTATGTAATCTAATTTTATAACTAACGCGTGTTGCACGCTATCTATAGTCTTATTTCTCAGTAGGTAAAAATTACCGTCGAAAGCGTATAGCCCCGTTATACTATTATAATCCCAATCGGTAGGGAAGGTTATAGTTAAACTTGTGCAAACTAAACCTTCTTGGTGCTCTTTAAAAGAAAATGCAACTAGGTTATCTCCGTTAGAAAGTAGTAAAAAGTTATTAGAGATTGCAAAGTATTTGGCGTTAAAGATTTTTAAATTAAAATCTTCGGCAAAAATAAACTTTTTATTTAAAGAAGATTTTTGCGTGGTAGAAAACCTTAGTATGCTTTCTTTTTGTAAAACGTAAATATAATCGTCTTGGTAGATTATATCCAAAACGTTTTCCGTTAAACGGTTAGTTGCATCTTTAGTGGTAGTTATGCTAACGCCCGTATATCCGTTTAAAATATCGTATTCGTAAATTTCGTTTTCGTTAGAGTGTACTAAAAGTATTTTGCCGTTGTAGTAATTAAAGCCTTTTATTTCGTTAGGGGAAGAACAAACCGAGTTTAAATCGAATAAAACCGTTAAACTTTCGGCAAGTTCGTCGTAAACGTAAAATTTGTTTTCGCTAGTAAAATACATTTTTTCGTTTATATATTTTACGTAGTTGGTCGTGTTAGGAAAAATATCTTTTCGCTCTTGCGTAGGCGAAATCCTTATGGTACATCCGTTTAAGGTGAAATAATATAATAAATTTTTGCTTGTGCTATAAGCAAACGCAATAGAACCGCTATTGTGTAATTGTTCGCTATCGTAAGTTACGGGTTCGCCAAAAGTAAGGGGAGTTCCGTCGTTAATTTTACTAGCCGTTATTATAGAACTTGTGTTTGCATAAATATAATCGTCGTAAATGGCAAAGTAGGTTGCAACTATTATATCGGTGGTAACTAATTCTCTTTCTCCTAAATCGTTTGGCGTGGTTAAGTAGTAAATTTTACTTGCAACAATAAAAAATACGTTACCTTTGTAGCAATCTATTTTAGTTATGCCCGCCAAATCTGGGTTTATATCCGTTAAAACCATGCGAGAATAAGTGCTAGTAGCCTTTTCGTAAAATACTATGGCGTTGTTTTCTGCCACGTAAATATAATTGTCGTCTTGGCAAACGTCGATAGGGTTGTTTAGTTTATAATACTCAAAATAAGTCGAAGGGACAAACAAGTTTGTGTTTAACTTGTTATCTTCTTCGGCTTTTATTTTTTGCGTTGGGCTAAATAAAATCCCTGCCGTTATGCCTAGAGTTAATATTAATAATAATACGAATAATTTTTTAAATAGTTTCATTTTTAATACCTTATTAGGTATTATATCATTTTTTTTTATACTACACAATAAAAAAGTAAATTTTTTTTATTTTTTTAGGGCATAAAAGTCAAAAACCGACCACTCGTTGTGCTACAATGGTCTTGTAATTATCGAACATATGTTCGAAAAAATTGTTCGAAAAACGCAAAAAAGGAAGGTGAAAAAAACATGTATACTTATCAAAAGACGTTATTGTACGCGTGTAGAAGCATTAAAGAATCGATAAGAGAGTGCGAAAAAATAATAGAGTTTTCGGCGTACAACTCTAAATATAGCAGTGAGAGTTGCCTACTTATCGCCAACCGAATTTTAGAGATTGTAGAAGAAAAAACAAAACTTATAAAATTAAAAAATTTATTAGGGAATATTATTAAAAATTTTACCCCAGAAGAAAAAAAGTTGTTTGCTTATAAGTATCTTGGCGTTAAAAAAACCTTTGAGTTTAGTACAAGACAATATTTTAGAAATCAGGATAAACTACTTAAAAACTTTGCTTCTACGCTAAGAGTTTTTGGTCTTACAGAAGAAGTTTTTAAAAGAGAGTATTTGCCTATTCCTTATATTAAATCTATTTACAGCGTGGTAAAAAGTAAAGACTTAAGTACAGAAAAAAGGTTTAAAAAACGCACTATAGCCTAGTTTTTTTATTCTTCTTTATAAAAATCTTCTTTAATGCGTTTTCCGTTTGGCTTAAAAATAAGGTAAACGAAACTAACTACTATTACGGATATGCCGGCAACTATTAATATTTGCAAGTTTTCTACTTTTGGAGAATTGTTTTTGGTTATAACTTCTTCTTGCTCACTAGAAGACGTTATGGGGTTGGGGTGGGCAGGTATTGTAAAAGGGGCAAAACAACTTTTTCTCATATAACCTAAATGCCCGTTACAATATACGTAAACAACGTTTTCTTCGTTAAAAGATAGTTCTCCATAATATATGGCAAGGGTATTTGCATAAACTCCGATTTTACTACTAGATAAAGTGTAATCGCTAAACAAAACGTCGTCGGAAGACACGGTTAGGCTAACTAGCGGATAAGGGGTTACGGGCGTTTCGTCTTGCAAAATTAAATCTAGGGTTTTTACGTAGCCCGTTAGGTACGGAAAATGAGAAGTTTCGCTTTGGTAACTAACTTTTGTATATAAAGTGCCTACGTCTAAAACTTTTACGTAATAGCCGTAAGGTAAATAAAATTTTAAATTTTTGCCTGCCGAATCCGAGTAAAAACCCGTTGTGGTCGTTAACACTCTAGAATAGCCCAAATTATATTCTTCGGCACTAACGGTTTTCGGCGTATAAAAGTTTATTAGCGTAAAGCATAATAATAAACATATAAAATGCTTCATAGTAAAAAAATTATAACACTATTTATTTTGTTTAAAATATCGTAATTTAAGTATTTTTAAGGGATTTTGTCAAATGCAAGAAATAATAAATAAAATACTACAAATAGAAAAAGAACTTGCCCAAAGAAAGAGTTTGGGCTTTTTAGAAAACTATAATACGGGTAGAAAAAAGCACTTAAAACAAATAGCCTTTCATAAATGCAAAAAGCGTAACAGGTGGGTGTTTGGCGGTAACCGTAGTGGTAAAACCGAGTGTGGCGCGGTAGAGAGTATTTATTTTGCTAGGGGTATACATCCATACAGAAAAAATAAAGAGAATGTTTTTGGTTGGGTAGTTAGTTTATCTACCCA
>JAGAUH010000173.1 GCA_017620875.1 Clostridia bacterium | reverse complement strand
TTCCGTGTAAAATACCAGACTTTTGTTCTAGTCGATATAAAGTCATATTTTTTTCTTTTAATAAGTTATTAATTCTTTTTGCAACTGCTTGACAAACGTTCATATTCATAAGTTAATCCTATAAATCCTTAAACAGGTATTAATAATCGTTTACAACGTTAATCTTGTACTAAATCAAAAATATTGTCATTAAAAAATTCTGCCAAAGACATATTAAGCGTTGCTACTATTTGATAAATAGTGTCTAATTTAATGGTAGAATAAGTTCCTTTTACAATTAAACTTAAAGTAGAACGTGGGATTCCACCTTCCTTACACAACCTATACTGCTTAATATTTTTCTCTTTTAATAAGTTCTCTATCCTTATACCTACCGCTTTAGATAAAGTCATATATCTTAACTCCGTTTTATTTATAATAGTGTAAATAAATATCCGATTATAGGTCCAGCAAATATTGCAATATAAATAAGCGTAATCCAAGGTTGATAATCAACGTAAAACTCTTTAAAAGACAAACTCCACGGATGTTTAATTATAACCCAACCGAATACGTCAAACACAATACATATACTTACCCATATTACTCCAGTAATTAGAGCATCTTTAAACGTAGGCTCTATAAGTCCTTTTACATACAACCACCCAAAAATTGAAAATAAAACAATATTATATAAAGGATGCCATGGTTTTGTTTTTTCATACCCTTCACCCATACCCTTTTCATTCATAGGTTCCATTTTTAACACGTAAATATTAAATATAGTATGAAGTATACCAACACAAGTAACTATTGCATAACAAACCCAAAACCATAACATTGATAAACCGAAGTTTTGCATTTATTTTTACTCCTCTATCCAAATCTTTATATGGATTTAACTATATTTTATCTAACAATTATCACTAGATGGCGTTTCTATAACACTTTAGATAAAAATTCTTTTAGTCGTTCGTTTTGTGGGTTTGTAAAAAATTCTTGCGGGGTGTTTTGCTCTTTTATAACCCCTTCGTCTATAAATAAAACTTTATTAGCAACTTCTTTAGCAAAGCCCATTTCGTGAGTAACGACAAGCATTGTCATACCGCTAGACGCTAGTTTTTTAATAAGTTCTAAAACTTCGCCAACCATTTCGGGATCTAGTGCAGAAGTAGGCTCGTCGAAAAGCATAACCTTTGGTTGCATTGCAAGTGACCTTACTATTGCAATACGTTGCTTTTGTCCGCCCGATAAAGTAGATGGATAGGCGTTTGCCTTTTCTTCTAGTCCGATTAGTTTAAGCAAATCTAACGCTTGCTCTTGCACGCGTTTTTTTGCATCTTTTATTGCTAAAGATTTTTGTTTAAAATGCCAAAAACCTATTTCTTTTTTAATTTGCTTTTTAGCGTAAATTAGTGGCGCTAAACAAATATTATCTAAAACCGTTAGGTTATTAAACAAGTTAAAATGTTGGAAAACCATACCAATTTTGCTACGGTGCAAGTTTAAATCTTTAGTGGTTACAAGGTCTTCTCCCTCGAATACGATACTACCGCTAGTAGGCGTTTCCATACAGTTTATACATCTTAAAAAAGTAGATTTACCGCAACCGGAAAGCCCTATTATTGCAACAACGTCCCCTTTGCAAACGTCTAAATCTATCCCCTTTATAACTTCGTGAGAGCCAAAACTCTTTTTTAAATCTTTTATAGATAAAACCATTTCTTTATCGCTCATTTTTCTTAAACCTCTTTTCTACCAATTTTTGCACTAAGGTTAGTAGCATTACAACAGCCAAATATTGTAGTGCTGCGGTAAAAATAAATTCCATATAAAAGCCCGTAGACATACCTTGCTTATCGGCAACGGCAAGCAAATCTCTAACTTGTTCTCCACTAATTAAAACGACTATGTAACTTACGATAGAAGTTTCTTTTATCATAATAATAATTTCGTTAAAAATTGTAGGTACTACTACTTTTATTGCTTGTGGTATAACTACTTTTATCATTGTGGTTACCCAACTAAGCCCCAAACTTCTGCCGGCTTCCATTTGACCTTTATCTATACTCTCTATTCCGCCCCTAATAATTTCCGCCATATACGCACCGCTATTTATACCAAAAGACAGTATTGGCACTATTATATTAGTATCTAAAAACTCTAAACTAGCAAAAACTACGTTTGCCATAATAAGTAGTTGCACAAGTACCGGCGTACCCCTTATTACCGTGATATAAACACCGCAAATTTTATCTAATATCTTTATAAAAATATTGTTTTTAGGGCAAATCCTAATAGTTGCAACTAACACGCCTATAAAAAAGCCTATAATTACCGCGCCAACGGATATTAGTAGCGTTATGCCAAGCCCTTCTATAAACTGCATCCTACAATCCCATAATAATTTTAATTTATCCATAACTCACCTTAACTATGCTTATCTATTAAATCTTGTACGTATTGCGAAAATCCGTCTTTATCGATATTTAAAAGTTCTTGTAAAACCCCGTCTATCTTTTCTTTTAATTCGGTAGAGTTTTTATTTAAGTAAAACCCGTACCACTCCGGTTCTTCGTCTATAGGGTAACCTTTTAACCTACCGTTTTCGTTTCTTTCTATATTTTTAGCAGGCAAAATATCTATTACGAAACAATTTAACTTAGAGCCGATATCTTCTTGTCCTACCAAAGCGTTTTTATACTCAAAACTTTTTGCGCTTCCTAACTCGCCACTTAAAATTAAGTCGTTTATTAAAACGTTACCCGTGGTGGATAGTTGCACGCCTATGGTTTTATTTTTAAAATACTCTTTTGCAATAACTTCGCCATTATCGTTTAGCGGAACTTGTTCGTCCTTTTCTACCAACACGAATTGCCTAGATACCGTGTACGGTATAGAAAACAAACCCGATTGCTTTCTTTCTTCCGTGATAGTAATACCGGCAGCGCCTATTGCATTAGGGTTGTTTTGAACTTTCATAAAAATTGCGCCAAACTCTACGTCGCAAACCCTTACTTTATATCCAAGCCTTTTACCAACTTCTTTAATAATATCTATATCCACGCCAACCACGTTGCCGTTTTTGTCTAAATACTCATACGGCGGAAAAGATGCGTTTGTATAAACGTATAACGTGTTAGGGTCTATTTTGCAACCGCTAAACAAACAACTGCACCCTAAACATATTATAGATAAAATTAAGCAAAAAGTTTTTGCCAAAAATCTTTTCATATAAACTCCTAAAATAATATCTAATATATTTTAATATAAATAAACCTTAAAGTCAAGTATTATAAAGTTTTGCATATTTTTACAAATTTTTGTATAAAAATACCACCCTTAAGGGTGGTAAAATTTTATTCTTCTATTTCTTTAAAGGCTTTTAGCCACTCGTCTGCAATTACCCTTGCACCTAAAACGGTTGGGTGAACCCCATCGTAAAGGTAATGCTTTGCGCCAAACTTTTCCGCTAAAGAATTAAATTTTTCTTGTAAAGGAATAAATACTAGATTATACTTTTCTGCAATATCTTTAACTACTTTTGCATAATCGTATACTTTGTTAAATTGGTCTAAGTTATCTTTTGTAGCATTACCAACCAAGAAAAACGGCTCTAAAAGCATAATTTTTATATTTGGCAATTTTTTAATGGTATTTGCAATAATTTCTTCGTAACAAGCCTTAAATTCGTCTAGTTTAGTGCCGTTATTAGAGTTTATGCCGTGCCAAACGTCGTTTACGCCAACTAAAATAGAAAGCACGTCCGGCTCTAATCCCCACACGTCATATTCTATTCTGTCACGCAAATCTACAACTCTATTACCACCTATTCCGCGGTTTATAACCAAATGCTTATCTAAACTTTGCCCCGATAACGCATCTACCACTAAAAAAGGATATCCCATACCTATACTAAAAGGATTATGGTCTTGGGTTCTATCTCTATTCATATCGGTTATACTATCCCCAAAAAGTACTATTTTCATATTTTGATCCTATATAAAAACTCTCTTTTAATCCTTATTTCAAGAATAACAAAAGAGAGTTTATATTTGTTTAAATTATTTATTGCGAAATGCCAAGGCTATTGAGAAATAAATCTTTAACGATAAACAAACGCTTCAAATGCGAGAAAGACTAAATTAAATACGTGCAGTTAATATTAAATATATTAACAAGTGTTTTAATGACGTATTTCGAAGTATTTCAAGTGCTTGTTGTTAATTATTTATTGCGAGATATCCCTTACTTATCGTATCCGTTAGGATTTTTTAATTGCCAATTAAGTGCGTCTCTACACATTTCTTCTATACCCCTAGTTGCTTTAAAGCCGATTAGTTCTTCTGCTAGTTTAGGGTTAGCGTAGCACTCTGCAATGTCGCCAGGACGACGATCTACCACTTTATAAGGGATTTCTTTACCAAGTGCTTTAGAGAAAGCCTTAACCATATCTAAAACGGAATAGCCTACGCCAGTACCTAAGTTTACAACGAATAATCCGCTATTAGTTAATAGTTTATTAACCGCTTGAACGTGACCAATAGCAAGGTCTACAACGTGGATATAGTCTCTTACTCCCGTTCCGTCTGGGGTAGGATAATCGCCACCAAATACGTTTAAGAAAGGTCTTTTACCAATTGCAACTTGCGTAATATAAGGTGAAAGGTTATTAGGGATACCGTTAGGATCTTCTCCAATCATACCGCTTTCGTGAGCGCCAACAGGGTTAAAGTATCTAAGTATTGCAATGTTAAAAGAATTATCCGATTTGTATAAGTCTTTTAAAATGTATTCGATAAATAATTTAGTACTTCCGTATGGGTTGGTAGTAGAAAGTGGAAAATCTTCTGTAATAGGTACGGTATGAGGATCGCCGTAAACGGTTGCAGAACTACTAAATACTAGGTTTTTACAACCAAACTCTTTCATAACTTCGATAAGGGCAATCATACCGCCGATATTGTTGTGGTAATATTCTATTGGCTTTGCAACGCTTTCGCCAACGGCTTTGTAACCGGCAAAGTTAATAACCGCATCAATTTTGTGCTTTTTAAAGATTTTTCTCATTTTATCTTTATCTAAAACGTCAACCTTATAAAAAGTAACTTTTTTACCTGCTATTTTTTCTACCCTTTTAACAGCCTCTTCTTTACTGTTAGATAG
>JAGAUH010000172.1 GCA_017620875.1 Clostridia bacterium | reverse complement strand
TTTTCCTTTGAAGTGTTTGGTTGGTTTTCGCCTTCTAAATTATAATAAGCATTAAACGCGGTTATATAATCCGTTATCGTTCCATTTCCTCTTACGGCTTCTACGTGGTCGTATGGCGCTATAAATAATCTTACGTTGTTTACGTAATCGTTAGGAACGGTTATTGTTGCACCAAAAGTTATTCCGCAATTTGGCGTACTCCAATAACTTCTAAAACTTGCACCTTCTACCATTACAAAAGAATTTTCTTCTGCCTTTACTCTTTCCGCCTTTTTTAGTATGCCAAAATGGGATAAGCCCAAGCCTATCCCTAAAATAAACAAAACACTAAAAAAGGACAAAATTATCTTTTTCATACTATATCCTCAACTAAATTAGCCCTAAACTAATTTAAAAAATTTCTAATTTTGCCACGCTATATTGTAAAAGTATACCCATTATACCATACCCCCCCCCATTTTTGTCAATATATTTTATATATTTAATACATTAAATTATATATATTCGTTAAATTTTTGCTTGTTATTGTATAAATTTTACTCGTTGTTATATAAATAATAGCGTATTTTCTTATCGTTAAAGTATTAAAACACACAAAAACCCCCAAAAGCGTTTTGCTTTTAGGGGTTTTTAATATTTTTATACGAGTTATTTAGTTAAATTAAAACTAATATCTATTAGCCACTTTAATTTGTCTTTTTCTATATTTAAAACGTCTACGCTAATCCACTTTTCTTTATTCATATGGTAGGCTCTAAAAATAGCGTTATCTTGCAAAAGTTCGTATAATAAAAGCGGTTCGGTTTTTAAATTTATTATCTCAATTTCGCCTTCTTGTTTTAAGCCTAGTTTACACTTTGGAATTTTCATAATAACGGCAAACCATTTTTTGTTTTCGCTATGCCTAAAAACCGCAAAACTTGGGGCGGATTCCCACAAAAACTCCGCGTTAGATAAGTACGTTTTTGTTAAATATTCTTCTAATTCTGCTCTTTTCATAATCTTTATATATTATAACAAAACAACAAATAAAATTCAACAAATTTGCTTTTTAGGGTTAAAATACCTTAATTAAAAAACACAATTGTAAAATAGCAAATTGTCATTAAAACAACAACTAATAGTATCCACCAATAATACTCACCCCACCAATTAAAGTTAATAAAAAATACCATATTTAAAACGCCTAAAATAAAAGCCAAACAAAATATTATAATAGAAACTAAAAACCCCCAATCTTTTTTCTTTTTTTCCATAAATTCACCCTTTGCGTTAATAAACGTTTTATTTCCTTAATACAATAATTGTACACATTTTGTACTTTTTAACAATTATAGTACAAAAAATGTACAATGTCAATTAGGAGAGATATTAATGATAGATTTAGGAAAAAAATTAAAAGAATTAAGAAAAGCCGAAAGACTTACTCAACAACAACTTGCCGATATTTTACAAATAAGCAGAGTAAACTATACCCGATACGAGACCAACACAGTACGCCCCGACTACGAAATTTTAATAAAAATTGCAGATTTTTACAACATCTCATTAGATGAACTTTTTGATAGGCATAACTTTTAATTATACATAATTTACAACTATTTAAAATAAAAAAATGTATTTTACCAAACAAAAAACGGACACTTTATCGTGTCCGTTTTTTGTTTATTTAAGTATTAACTTGCTATCTGGAAATCTCTATTAAAGTCAAAATATTATGTAATTTTTAAAACAAAACTTGTTTTAAAAACCTTATTCATCTTCCACTTATAATAAAATCACTCACTCATTTTTAATCTCTCTTAAAAAACGTTATACTCCGTTTTTTAATTTGTTTTTTATT
>JAGAUH010000171.1 GCA_017620875.1 Clostridia bacterium | reverse complement strand
TTTTTACGTTATTTATAAAAAACGTTATAGTATTATCTACCACGGCAACGCCCATAACCATTTCTCTAGTTAAGTTGCTTGCAACTATTGCCCAATCGCTTTGAGTATTTTTAGTAACCTTTTGGGTAAATATTTGATATTTTCCATCTGGTAGATATTCTAATACGTATCTAAATCCCACAAAAGATTCGTTAAGCAATAATATTTCTGCTTGCCCGTTACTATTAGGTTCTAATAAACCAATGTTTGCCCTAAAGTAAAACTCGTTAGAAATAAGTTCGTTTCCGTTAACCGCAACCGACGCTTTATTATAATTATAATCGTTTTTAATAAAAGATAAATCTTGGTTTACACTCCAAACGTTATTTGTTGTAAACACGCTTTGCAAAGCGGAAGTTTGTTCTATTTGTTTACGCATTTCTTCTACTTTTAACGCGTTTGTAGTTGCAGTTAAATTGCTATAAGTTATATCCACGTTTTGTGGAATTTCTAATATAGCGTTTGCAAATCCCCACTCGGTTTCTAACTTCATCATTAGTTTATTTTCGATATATAGGGCAACGTAACCACTATCGTAGATAAATACAAAGTCTGCAATCCAATTTAATCCGTCGGTTAAAGTGTTGCTTGCATAACTAGATTTAGTATTGCCCGAACTTGGCGTTAACACTCCTGCATTTTTATATCTAAAATAGCAACTATTATTTCCACTTACTCTATTTATTATAAACCTAGACCAATTATTATCGTTGCTATAACACATAAAGGAAATATGTCCACTTTTTCCACTAACGGTGGTAGCATTTATAGTTCCCGTTACAACAAAACTATACCCCGCAACGGGATTTCCGTTATTTCTAAAAGATACCATAGGTGCATTGCTTGTTGTATTTGCCATATTTATCCTAAACGTTTTGCTATTTAAGTCTTGCTCTACTTTATTTAAGTTATGAGTTTGTCCAATAGTTTTACCAACCAAATCGTCTTTATAATTTGTCATACTTGCTTTGTATAGGTTTATTACTTGACTTTGGTCGTTTTCTACCACCACGCTTTTTAATACCGATTGCATAGAATTTGCACTTGCAATAACCATTTCGGAATTGGCAAAATTTTCTAACGATCTATGATATACCACTTGCCCGTTATATAGCATAGCAACGTCGTTTCCGTTTACTATAAAGCCGATATAAATTGGCGTAGAATAAGTAAACGCCGAAACGTGTACGGTATAGTCTAAATATACACTATCGTCTCTATAATCGCTGGCAATTTCTATTTGAGTAGTACTTGTTGCTCTAATTATATACCTTATTTGCTTATTATTTCTTGTAAAGGCAGAAATTACAAATTCGCCGTTAGTAACTAAGGTTGGGATACTAACTTGACTATAAAAAGCATAATATTTACTTAATATATTTCCGTTTAAATAAACACCCGAATCGAAATAGGTTTTTCCACTTGTAACTTGCGTTGCGTATCCTCCAAGCGTTGTATCGCTAGCAAAGTTTACTCCACCCAAATTTTCCCCGTAAGTGCCAAAAGAAATGGTTTTACTCTCTTGTAGGCTAGATAATATTTCTTTTACTTTATCTGCGTTAGTAGTTGCGTAAATATTGCTATAAGTAACTTCTGCATTTTGCACGACGTTTAAAATTGCGTTTACGTATCCCCAATCGCACTCGTAAGTCATAATATGCTTGCCTTCTAGGTAAAGAATAATTTTACCTTCTGAATAGATAAAATGGAAAGGAGCAATCCAATCTAACCCATCGGTTAAAATATTTTTCGTATT
>JAGAUH010000170.1 GCA_017620875.1 Clostridia bacterium | reverse complement strand
GTTTGCGTCTTGAGAGTTTATTACGCCCGTACCTAAAAATGCGTTATAACCAATCTCTCGTATTTGAGTGCCCGTCTTTTGAGTAATATTAAGTAAATTGCTACAACCGTAAAAGGCGTTAGATTTTATTGTTACGTTACCCAAAGTTATATCGTTTAATCTGTTACAACCTTTAAAAGCACCGCTACCAACAACCGCAATATTTTCCGCTCCGTCTATGGTAAATAGTTTAGTACAACCGGAAAAAGCGTTACTATCTATAACGACCGCTCCACCACTTTCAAAAGTAATTTTTTCCAAGTTGGTACAACCTTTAAACGCTTCTACGCCGATATATTTTACCGAACTAGGAATTACCATTTCCGTTAAAGACTTTTGGTTGTAAAATGCTCTTTTAGTTATTTGCCCCACCGTGTTAGGCACTATATAAACCGACGGAATAGTAGAAGGATAAGTTGCTAAAACCCCGTCTATTTTAACCTTTGCAAAAGTATATTCTTCTAGTCCAAGATTTTTAAAATATTCAGTTCTTTCTGCTTGAGATATATTTTGTCCATTTTTCTTTACTATAATATTACAACCTAAATAATCTAATTTTACGTCGGTTTCCGTTACGTTATAAGGTGGTGGACCAAGTAACGCGCTACCAATATGCTCAACCGTGGTTGGTATAGTTATGCTACTAATTGGCAACGAATATTTAAACACTTGAGATGCTATTAGCCTAGTACCTTCTTTAACGATATACTCTTGTCTATTTTTAAGGTTATAAACGCTTAATAGCATAAGGTTATCTTGTTCTTCGTAATAGATAACGTTATCGAAATGATAATCTTCTTTAGTGTTAAACACTCCGCCGTTTTGAGA
Organism: Clostridia bacterium; assembly: GCA_017620875.1. Taxonomy (GTDB): domain Bacteria; phylum Bacillota; class Clostridia; order Christensenellales; family Borkfalkiaceae; genus UBA4675. Next base: position 2,428 of record JAGAUH010000170.1, on the reverse strand, counting down.
AATAAATTCTTCGATATTGGCGTTAGATTTTGCGTTTAACCAAGCTGTTTCGCCAAAAACGGCGTTACCTAAATATTCTAATTTAGGTAAATCTATACTCTTAAGATTTGTACAATTATAAAAGGCTTTGTGGTGTATTCTTTTTACGTTTTCCGGTATAATAACTTCTTGCAAGCCGTTGCAACCTTCAAACGCGCTACTACCAATATAATTTAGGTTTTTACCAAAATTAATATAAATAAAGTCTTGGTTTGCAAACACGCCCTTTACCGAATAAGGTTCTCCGTTTGCCTTATACGCAACGTTATCTTTTATACCGATAACTTTTTTTCCGTTATAATAGTCTGGAATTTCTAGATAATAAGAGTTTCCTTTATAGGCGGAAATATAATACCCGTCTTCGTATTCTTCAAAGGAAAACTGCAAATCTAGTTCGGATTTTTCGTAATCTACGTCGTAGCCACTATTTGCATATACAAAATTTACCTTTATTCCACTTGCAATAAAGGCAAAGATAAGTATAAATGCAATTAATAAACTCGCCCATTTTAACTTTTTAACCATTAAAACTAAACCCCACTACTAAAAAATAGCCCAAAATTAAATAATAGGGGCTTAAAACTAAGCCCCGTTTTATTATCGTAATATATTAACCAAAAATAAGTTGTGCAAAATGCCCTATTTTTATAGTCTCTCTTAAAGTTTGACCACCCATATCGGTATTAAAAACTTATCCGATAACGTTATAAATAAATCACGTAACGTAGGTACTCTTTATAAACTCTCTTAAACTTACTAAAACGGTAGTACCTTCTAGGCAGTTAATTAATGCTAAAATAACTACTACAATAACTAGATAAATCGCAACGTTTATAATAACTGCAACCGTGTTATCTATAACCCTAAACCAAGTAAGCTTTCTTAACTTGTTTAATAAGTGGTAAATTAGGAATAATAACAATCCTACTAAAACCAAACCAACGACAAAACCTATAACAAAAAACACGCCAAAGGTTAAAAATTTACCAATTTCGGCTGCCGTCATACCAAGTTTGTCATATAGCCACTCGCTACCTTCTACCATAGCCGTCATAGAGTCTAACACACCGGTATACGCACCCGAACCCTTACCAAAGAAATAAGCCGTTACAAAGCCTACCCCCGCTGCGCCTGCAATGGTAAGGAATATAGAGCATATAGTATGTAAAACAGTACCGCGATAGCCTTGTTTAATACCTAGTATTATAAAAATAACTAACAAAGCAATAATACTTATATCTAAAAATAATCCTGCTAGCATAAATTTGCACTCCACACTACATAATAATATATTCTATTATATATCATAAAATATTTATTGTCAATACTTTATTTTATTTTTATCTTCCGAGTAAATTAATCACGTTATTTATTGGTTTTGTTAAAAGAATCTTTTAAACCAACTATTTCGGATAAAACTAGTTTATCGTCTTCTTTAAATAATTTATAGTAACCCTTTCTCATAAGTTGGAAAGAAATGCCTTGATCACAACTAGCAATATAACTTTCGGTTTTACCATTTATAACTTCTAAAGAATCGTAGTTTAATCTCTCGGAAAAATCTTGTCCAGAATATTCGGCGTCTTTAAGTAAATAATCGTATTTTCTTATTTCTACGTCTTTACAATCTTTTGCGTTTACCCAATGTATCGTTCCTTTACACTTAATTCCGCTAGTGTCGTTTCCGCTCCTGCTATCGGGATAATAAGTACAATTTAGTTGGGCTATATTACCGTTATCGTCTAAAACAACGTCGTCGCACTTTATAATATACGCGTTTTTAAGCCTTACTACTCCACCTTTTTGCAACCTAAAATATTTAGGTGGTGGGCATAAAGAAAAGTCGTCGGCGTCGATATAAATTTCTTTGCCGAAAGTAATTTTTCTTTTAGGGCTAACTTCCATATTAGGATTTACGTCAAAGTCTACTTCTTCTTCCCCTTCGTAATTTGTAATTACTACTTTTATTGGGTTAAACACGGTCATTGCTCTTTCGGCGTGGATATTTAAGTAATCTCTTATAAAGTGTTCTAAATAAGCAATTTCTATTTCGCTATTAGCCTTGGCAACGCCAATTTCTTCGCAAAAGTTTTTAAGCGCTTCGGCAGGAACGCCCCTATTTCTTAAACCCGTTAACGTTGGCATACGCGGATCGTCCCATCCACTAACGACTTTTTCGTCTACTAGTTTTTTAAGATATCTTTTACTCATAACCATATTGGTTATATTTAATCTTGCAAACTCTATTTGTCTAGGTTTTCCGTTTACGCCGGTATTTTCTACAACCCAATTGTAAAGCGGTCTATGGTCTTCGAACTCTAAAGTACAAATAGAATAAGTTACGCCTTGCATAGCGTCGCATAACGGGTGAGCAAAATCGTACATAGGG
>JAGAUH010000002.1 GCA_017620875.1 Clostridia bacterium | reverse complement strand
AACGCTACTAATATCCTTTGCCACTTTATATCCTTTATTATCTAAAACTTCTTTACTCTCTTTTAGTTTGTATAATAGCATATCGCTATTATGACAATCGGAAGAAAGTATAAAGGTTTTACCCTTTTTGCCTAAATAATCTAAAATAAAATCTTGCGGATAAAAACTAGTAGTATATCCCCTTGCCATACCGCCCGTATTAACTTCGTATAAAACGGGGGCGTTATCTAGTTTTTCTAGGCAATTTATAACGGTTTTTTGATATATAGCCCCATTTTGACTAAATAAACGCTCGTTTTTGTTTAGTTTTGTTATTAGGTCTATATGGGCAATTATACCACATTTCGTTTTATTATATAGTGTCCCTAATAAATTATAATAATCGGCAACAAACTCGTTAAAATCGCCTTTATAATACTTATTTACGCACTCTATTAAAATATCCACTTTATAATCTACGGGGATATATTCTTCGCCCTTTTTTACGTAGTGGACCGCCCCTATTATATAGTCGAAATCTTTTGTATCTATCTCGCTATAATAGTCTAACTCTATTCCCCTATAAATTTTAATATCCCTATACTTTTGCCTAACTAGTTCTATTTGCTCTTTATACTTTTCTAACTTTTCTTTATCCATACCAAGACAAGTTTTATCCCAAGGGGCGTGACTATGCCCACTAAAACCAATCTCGCTACAACCAAGTTTTATAGCCGACAAAACGTAATCTTCTATTTCCCCTAAGCCGTCGCATAAGTTAGAGTGTGTATGATAGTTGTTTATTATCATACCATTTTTTCCTGTTTTACCTTATGGTCTATAACGTGTCTAGATGCAAGTTCGTCTTTAATATCGTCTACCGTTATCCCCATTTGTACCATTAGCACCATTACGTGATACGCTAAATCCGCAATTTCGTAAACGGTTTCTTTTTTATCGTTGTTTTTTGCTCCTATTATAACTTCGGTACATTCTTCCCCTACTTTTTTAAGTATTTTATCTAAGCCCTTTTCAAATAGGTAAGTAGTATAAGATTTTTCCGGCATTTTTTCTTTTCTGTCTAGCAACAATTCGTATAGTCCGTGTAAAGAAAAACCCTCTTCTGTGTTACCGTATACCATATTAAAGAAACAAGATTCGCTACCCGTATGACAAGCGGGACCTTCTTTATCTACCATAACAACAAGCGCGTCTAAATCGCAATCGGCAATAATAGAAACTACGTTTTGGTAGTTGCCACTAGTGTCGCCTTTCAACCACAATTCTTGCCTACTTCTAGACCAAAAACAAGTTTTCTTTTTGTCTAGCGTTATTTGTAAACTCTCTTTATTCATATAAGCAAGGGTTAAAACTTCTTTAGTGGTGTTGTCTACAACTATTGCAGGTATTAACCCTTTTTCATCAAATTTTAAAGTGTTTATATCTATCATATTATAACCTCATTTCGATACCGTTTTGTTTTAGTATCTCTTTTAAATTTTTAATTTCTATTTCGCCAAAGTGGAAAACCGACTCGGCAAGCCCCGCATCTATGCTAGGCACTTTTTTAAACAATTCTATAAGGTCTTCTATCTTTCCCGCTCCGCCACTAGCGATAACCGGCACGTTTACCGCCTTGCAAACCAAATCTAATAGTTCTATATCAAAGCCCTTTTTAACTCCGTCGGTATCAATAGAGTTTACAACGACTTCCCCCGCGCCTAAGTCCACACATTTTTTTATCCAAGAAATTGCCTCTATTCCGGTATTTTCTCTACCGCCCTTGCTAAATACCATAAACTCGCCGTTTACCCTTTTAATATCGCAAGATAGTACCACGCATTGAGAGCCGTATTTTTCGCTTGCCACTTTTATTAACTCTGGATTTTTTATCGCGCCGGAGTTTACGCTAACTTTGTCTGCTCCGCATTTTAAAACCCTATCAAAATCTTCTAGGGTGTTTATGCCACCGCCTACCGTTAGCGGAATAAAAACTTGACTAGCAACTTCCGTTAAAATTTCGGTAAAGAGTTTTCTTTCTTCAAAAGAAGCCGTTATATCGTAAAACACAAGTTCGTCCGCACCGCAGTCAGAATAATATTTCCCTAACTCAACGGGGGAAGAAACGTCTTGCAAGCCTTTAAAATTAACCCCTTTTACAACCCTTCCGTTTTTTACGTCTAGGCAAGGTATAATTCTTTTAGTTATCATTTGCCACCTCTATCGCTTCTTTTAAATCTATTGCTCCAACGTAATAAGCCTTGCCTATTATCGCCCCGTATATTTGGCTATCGGTTAAGTTTTGTATATCTACTATACTACTAACCCCTCCGCTTGCAATTACGTTGATTTTATACTCTTTTTTTAGTTTTTTATACAGTTCTAAGTTAGTGCCTTTCATAGCCCCGTCTTTAGAAACGTCGGTGCATATAACGGTTTTTACACCTTTTTGCTCCATTTTAGCAAAAAATTCGTCTACCGTATAACTGCTATTTTCTAACCAACCTTTTATTGCAATATAGCCGTCTTTTATATCCGCCCCTACGGCAATTTTATCGCCGTATGTTTTTAGCGCGTTATCTAAAAATTCTTCGTCGGTAACGGCGCTAGTGCCAAGTATTACCCTGTTTGCCCCATAAGAAATATATTTTTGTATCGTTTGCATATTTCTTATTCCGCCACCAACTTCTATAAACAAATTGGTATTTTTTGCAATTTGCTCTATTACTTCTATATTTTCGGGCACGCCACTTTTTGCGCCTTGTAAATCTACTAGGTGTATATTTTTTGCCCCTAGCCTTTCAAACTCTTTGGCTACGGACAAAGGGCTATCCGAATACACGGTCATTTGGTTATAGTCGCCATTAAAAAGCCTAACTGCCTTTTTATCAAACAAATCTATTGCAGGAAAAATTTTCATACTCACCTACTCGCAAAAAGCCCTTAAAATATTTAGTCCTACTTCCCCACTCTTTTCCGGATGAAACTGACAACCGCACACGTTGCCACACTCTACCGTAGCAGGCACTTCTATTTGATATTCCGCAACGGAAACCAAACTATCGGTGCAACCGCTAGCGTAAAAAGAGTGTACGAAATACACGTGGTCGCCTTCTTTTATATACTTGTTTAAGTGGCTTTCTTTTTTAAATTTAAGCGCGTTCCAACCAATATGCGGGATTTTTAAATCTTTACTTAAAACGCCTTGCATACCAACTATTTCGCCCTTTAAAAGTCCTAAACCTTGGCACAAACCAAACTCGTAACTTCTTTCAAAAAGTAGTTGCATACCTAGGCAAATTCCAAGTATCTTTTTACCCTTTTTTGCTTGGTCGATAACCACTTTATCAAGTCCCGTTTGTGTTAGTTTGTTCATTGCGTCTTTAAACGCGCCAACGCCGGGAAGTATAATTTTATCGGCGCTCTCTATTATTTTTTTATCGCCCGTTACAACAACTTCCGCCCCAATCTTTTTTAAAGAAGAAGAAAGCGAAAAGAGGTTGCCAACTCCGTAATCTACTATTGCTATCATATCTTAAAGCACGCCCTTTGTACTAGGAACTTCCCCTATATGATTGTTATCTATACTAACCGCCTTTTTAAGCGCCCTTGCAAGAGCTTTAAAAACACCTTCTATAACGTGGTGAGAGTTAGCACCTTCTAGTTGTTTAACGTGTAAAGTAATACCTGCAACTCTAGCAAAAGCGTATAAAAATTCTGCGCAAAGTTCCGTATCGAAATCGCCAACCTTACTAGTAGGCAAATCTAAATCTACGTACGCACCGCCCCTGCCGGAAATATCTAAACTAACCAAAATTAAGGCTTCGTCCATAGGTAAAATTATATCGCCGTATCTAACGATACCCTTTTTTTCGCCTAGGGCAGATAAAAATGCTTGACCTAAAGAAATGCCTATATCTTCGGTAGTGTGGTGAGCGTCTACTCTTAAGTCGCCAACGCACTTTACTTTTAAATCAAAATCGCCGTGGCGGGCAAAAAGTTCTAGCATGTGGTCTAAAAATCCACAACCCGTATCAATATCTTTGTTACCTTTTCCGTCTAAACAAATACTCAACGAAATTTGTGTTTCTGCGGTATTTCTTTCAATTTGAGCGTTTCTCATAACGTTTCTCCTAAAATTTGCTTTATGCAATTTAATAATATATCTAATTGTTTTTTAGTTCCAATAGTTATTCTATTATACTCTTTTATGCTATCCGTTGTAAAGTGTCTTACAAGCACGCCTTTACTTTTTAGTTTTAAATATAGTTCTTCCCCGCCTATTTTATCGGTTTTTGCAAAAACAAAGTTTGCTTTACTAGGCAAAACTAAAAATCCTAATTCTTGCAATTTTTTAGTTAAATAATCCCTATTTGCTATAATGGTTTTGCAATTGTTTAAATAATAGTTATTATCTTCTAACGCGCCAAACCCCATTGCAAGAGTAGTTGAGTTTACGTTGTAAGGGTTTGTAGAATAACGCATTGTGTTTAAGTCTTTTATTAGTTCTTTATCGGCAACGCCAAACCCTAACCTTGCCCCCGCCAAACTACGCGATTTGCTAAAAGTTTGGGTAACTATTAAATTTTTATATTTTTTAACTAAGGAAATAGCGCTTTCGCCACCAAAATCTATATAGGCTTCGTCTATAACTACTACGCTATCGTTGTTTTTTACTATTTCTTCTATTTGCCATAATGGCATTATTATACCCGTTGGCGCGTTTGGATTTGCAATAACTATAAGTTTGTTTAAGTTTAAATAATCTTTGTAGTCTATGCTAAAATCTTCTTTTAAAGGGATTTCGGTTTTGTCTAAATTGTATAAAGACGCAAACACCGTGTAAAACCCATAACTTATTTGCGGATACGCAACGCCTTTATCGCCGTAGCACGCAAAGGCAAAGTTTAAAATTTCGTCCGAGCCGTTAGTAAACATAATTTCGTCTTTATCGATATTAAAAACTTCTTGCGCCTTATCCCTTAAATATCTCATTTCCGGATCGGAATATAAGTTTAACTTTTTTAACGCCTTTTTGCCAAAACTTATGGTTTTTTTGCTTGGCGGAAAAGGACTTTCGTTAGTGTTTAACTTTATATACCGTATATCCTTTGGTTGTTCGCCCGGCGTATAGGGTTTTAACCCTAGATAGTTTTTACTTAAAAATTTGCTCATACTACCCCTTTTTTTCTACTCTTTTAGTAACACTTTTTGCGTGAGCCTCTAATCCTTCTTGTCTAGCAAAATAGTCTACTTGTTCCGCAACTTTTTCTAAAGCGGTTTTAGTGTAATAAGTGTATTGATATTTTTTGACGAAATCGTCTACCGATAACGGGGAAGAAAACCTTGCCGTGCCACTAGTAGGCAAAGTGTGGTTTGGTCCTGCAAAATAATCCCCTAACGCTTCTGGGCAGTACCTACCTAAAAATACCGAGCCTGCGTGTTTTACTTTTTGTAAATATTTAAAAGGTTCTTCTACGCAAAGTTCTAAGTGTTCTGGGGCAATTTCGTTAGAAATATCTATTGCTACTTCTATTTTATCGGCAACTATTATTTTTCCGTTGTTATCTATACTAGCCCTTGCAATATCCGCCCTAGATAATTGTGGGATTTGCTTTTCTAATTCTTCGCTAACTTTTTTTGCAAACTCTAAACTGTCGCATACTAGCACCGCACTTGCCATTTTGTCGTGCTCTGCTTGAGATAATAAGTCGGCAGCAACAAACTCCGGATTACTCTTGCTATCCGACACCACTAAAATTTCGCTAGGTCCTGCAATCATATCTATATCAACAAGTCCAAAAACTTGCTTTTTTGCCTCTGCTACAAAAGCGTTTCCCGGTCCTACAATTTTGTCTACTTTTGGTATGCTTTGCGTTCCGTAAGCAAGCGCTCCTATAGCTTGCGCTCCGCCAACTTTAAATATCCTTTTTACCCCCGCCACTACTGCGGCGGCAACTATTTCCGGTTTAACCTTTCCTTGCTTGTTTGGTGGGGTTACCATAACCATTTCGCCAACCCCTGCAACCATTGCAGGTATACTATCCATTAGCACGGTAGACGGATACGTTGCAGTGCCCCCAGGAACGTATAGCCCCACTTTTTCTAGTGGAATTACCTTTTGACCTAACACAACTCCGTCTTCTTTTTGCAATTCGAACCCACTCTTTTTTTGCTTTTCGTGATATAAAGTGATATTGTCTTTTGCTTGCTTTAAAATCTCTAAAAATTTAGGCTCTACTAGTTTTAACGCTTCTTGTTTTTCTTGCTCGGAAACTTCTAAACTATCTAGTTCTACCCCGTCAAACTTTTTGCCGTATTCTTTTAAAGCGCTATCGCCGTTTTCTTTAACGTTTTTTAATATTTCTAAAACGATATTTTCCACGCTACTAGCAGGCTCGCTTCTATCAAAAATTTCGCTATAAGAAAGTTTGTTATAATCTAAAATTTTAATCATTTTTAACTAGTTCCCCTAAACGCTTAATAATATTTTCTATTTCTTTAGTCTTAAACTTAAAAGACGCCTTATTTCCAATTAGCCTTGCGCTAATAGGGGCAATAATTTCTTTTACTTCTAGGTTGTTTTCTTTTAAAGTTGCTCCCGTTTCTACAATGTCTACAATAACGTCGCTAAGCCCTAAAATAGGCGCAATTTCTATACTGCCGTTTAGTTTTATAATATCTATATCTCTACTTTTACTCTCGTAATATTTTTTGGCTATATTAGAAAATTTTGTTGCAACCCTTAGCGTTTTATCTTTAAAATCGTAAAACTCTTTTTTTGCGGCAACCATCATTTTGCACTTGCCGATATTTAAATCTAAAAACTCGTAAACGTCAGGCTCGTATTCTAAAAGAATATCCTTTCCGCAAACGCCAATATCGGCGCTACCCCTTTCTACGTAAATACTAACGTCGCTAGGCTTTACCCAAAAGAAACTAATGCCTTTTTCTTCGTTTGTAAATATTAGTTTACGGTTTGGCTCTAAAAGTTCTGGACACTCGTAACCAGAACGGGCAAACATTTCGTAAACCTTTTCTCCTAGTCTTCCTTTTGGCAATGCTACGTTTATCATTTTTTATCTCCTAATGCTAACAATTTTTTATATCTTAAAGTGCCTATTTCTTGTTGAACTCTAACCGTACCAAAACTCAAATTTTCGTTTACGGCTTTTATTATTTCTTCTTCGCTAACGGTATCGTTATATATAATAAGGGTGTCCACGTCGTACTCGCTTGGCGTGTAGTTAAAGTTTTCTAATAAATCTAGATATACCGCAAACCCTATTGCAGAACAAGTTTTGCCTAGTTTTTGTGCAAGTTTATCGTATCTTCCGCCACTTAAAACGCTTTCTGCAATGCCGTTAATATACCCTTTAAAAATAATGCCGTTGTAGTAGTTTATATCCCCCGTTAAAGAAAAATCTACGTTAATTTTATTATAATATTTACTATCTTTTATAAGGTTATAAATATCTTTTAATTCTTGCGCGTATTTAATTAAGTCTAAACTCTCTAACTTTTGTATAACTTGCTTAACGTCGCCGTATAAAGTGGCAAGTTCTACTAAAACGCTTTGCATATCTTGTTTATCGTATTCTTTACAAGCATGCATAATTGCGTTTTTATTTTTTTCGGATAAGGCAACTAATATCTTTTCTACAAAAACACTATCTTGCCCTTGTAAAAGTTTGTTTATTATCCCCAAGTGAGAAATGTCTAAAACGTATTCTTCAGATATACTTTCTAAACTCTTACAAGCAAGCAAAACACTCTCATAAACGTCGTATAGGCCAACTTTTCCTATACATTCTATACCCGTTTGCATAATTTCTTTAAAGGTGTTAGTTCCGCTAGAAACCCTATAAACGTTTTCGTTATAGCAAACTTTTTGCTTTTCGCCACTAGCGTTTTTTAAAATGGATAAGGTTACGTCTGGCTTTAGGGCAAGTAGTTTTCCATTAGTATCGGTAAAGGTAATAACGCGGTCGCTAACTAAAAACTCTTTGTTTTTTAAATATAAATCGTATTCTTCAAACTTGCTCATTTTATAAGGTAAATATCCGTAAGAAAGGTATATTTCCCTTAAAGCAAAAACTGCTTTTTCGTAGTTTTTTAAGTTATTCATTAGTCTTGCTCCTTTAACCTATTTATAATCATGCGGTAGCCGTTGTCGCTTTGCAAACACTTGCTTACCCTACTAATAGTTGCGCTACTACAACCGGTTGCCTTAACAACTTCTAAATAACTTTTACCTTCGTTTAGCATTTTTGCAACCTTTAACCTTTGGGACATTTCTACCACTTCTTTAACGGTACAAGTATCTTCAAAAAACTTTTCGCATTCTTCTACGGATTGTAATAATAAAATTGCTTCAAAAAACTCTTTCTTTTCGTTAGAACTCATTTTTTACTCCTAAATAATTTTTGCTCTTTACTTTAGTTTACTAAATTTTACCACTTTATTTTACTAAAGTCAAGTATATATTATATATTTTAAAAAAATTCTTCGGAACAATTGCCCGCTATGGTGTGGGCAATTGTTCCACCATAATAAACACAGAAATTAAAGGGGTTATGCCTTTACACAATCTCCTCTAGTAGCGTTAAAAGCTTTTACCCAACTTCTCATATTTTATCTCCTTTGGTTTACAAGATTTTTTCGTTTTTCTTTTTTCACAAAACTACCATTTTGGTAGTTTTGTGCATATTGTACTACCATTTTGGTATTATATCAAATAAGGATGTGATTTTTTGCAAATATTTTTAGGAAAAAGATTAAGAGAATTAAGATTAGAAAACAAATTAACCCAAAAACAAGTTGCAGAAAAACTAAATATAAATTCGGTAACATATCTTCATTACGAAAAAGATCAAAGAGAACCACCTTTATCTTTACTTGCGGAAATAGCCATTTTTTACGACGTATCCGTAGATTATTTGTTGGGCTTAAAAAATATATAATACACTAATCAAAAATCTCTCACCATAGCTTAAAGAAGGTAAAATTTAATGAAAACTTTAGCAATTTTTTTACTTGCACACAAAAACCTAGAACAGGTGCTTAGGCTTATAAACAAATTTAACAACCCAGAAATAGACGTATACGTCCACTGCGATAAGCGTTGGAAAGAAGGATACAATGCTCTTTTATCGTTTCAAAACGATAGGATTTTTGTTTGCCCCACTCGTCACGAAGCAGACCTTGATTCTTGGGATTTAGTAAAACCTCCACTAGAATTATATAAGTTTTGCAACAAAAACTATAAATATTATGCTTTAATAAGTGGACAAGACTATCCTTTGGTGTCTGTAGATACTCTCTTAAACAATCTAAAGAGTTTTTACCCAAAACCAATAATAGATTGCGTCCATTATGATGATGCTGAGTGGATGTATTACAAATTTAATCGCTACAACGTTTTTAAGCATTGGTCTAACAAAATTAATAAAAAATTTAAAAAAGATAACTTTTTTAGAAAAATGTTAAAAGCTCCATTTTTACTAGTTGATAAAATTTACTGCCGTATAAAAACACCCAAAAAAGACCTAAATAAATTAGGCATGGAGCTATATGGTGGTTCTGCTTGGTGGATTTTGCCAAACGACGTCTTAAATTATATTTATAAAGAGTACGAAAGCAATGCTAAATATATAAAAATCTATTCCAAAACTCACACGCCAGAAGAACATTTTTATCAAACAATGACAATGAGATATATTAGTCTCCACCAAAAAGAACTTTCTTACACTCCAAATGATATAATCAGTTTAAAAACTTTTCCTTATTTTAATAAAGAAGGATTTGCTTTTAATGGACACCCTCACATTTTTACTATAAACGAATTTGATTATTTAAAAGAGCTTAGCCAAAATTACTATTTTGCAAGAAAGTTTGATATAAACGTCGACGCTAAAATACTAGACTTTCTAGACAATTACGTTAAATAATTTATCCCCACCGCAAAATTGCGGTGGGGTTATTTATTTTTTTACTTTAACCATAAATATTATTTATCTTCTTTTACAATATCAGAAATAACGGGTTTTCCATCTTTATCTAATAAAACTGTTATACCACCGCCATATCCACCAGAACGATATATATAATTTACTCCCGTTTCTTTATCTACCCAAATTTCTATAACACCTACAACTCCTTGAGAATAGGTTTTTATAAATCTATCATTTTTTTTACCCATATTATTCTCCCTTAGATAATAAATATTTTAGTAATGCATCCGTTCCGCGGTCTATATCAAAATAAGTTATGCTAAAATCCCCCGTGTACCAAGGGTCTGCAACGTCGCCACTTTCCCCGCAAAAAGATAAAAGTTTTACAATTTTATTATCTTTGTCGTGTCCAAAGATATTGTATAAATTTCTTTGGTTATACCTATCCATTACTACAAACAAGTCATAGTTTTCGTAGTCTTGCTTTTTTGCTTGGATAGCCCTTTTACCATCACAACTAATGCCGTGCTTTTTTAATTCTTCTTTAGCGGGCGGATAAACGGGGTTACCAACGTCTCCCCAAATTTCTTCTGTACTAGTAGCCGACGAACAAACGTAAAACTCTTTTTCTAGTCCAAGTTTTTTAATTTTATCTTTAAAAACGAACTCTGCCATAGGGCTACGACAAATATTGCCATGGCAAACAAACATAATTCTTTTCATACAAACAAAAATAAATTTATTCTATAGTTTCTTCTTTTATAGTAATTTTGTTATATAGTTTTACTAAAACGTTATCTATAAGTTCCGTTAGTTTATTTATTCTTATCAATTTAAAAACTAAGCGTCTTATAAATTCTACAATAGTACCTATAACAAAAATAGCAATTGCCGAACCTAATACTCCTAAAAGCAAAACTAATGAGGATTTATCACTTAAAAAAGCAAATTTACCAGTAATAAAAGCACTTCTTACATAATTATTGTCGTGTAACAAATATACTCCAAAGGCACATTGTGCTATAACCGATAAAAATTTACTAGGTTTTATTTTTACTCTTGCAAAAAACGTTAATAAAAAACAACTACTTAAAATATTAAATAAAAAACAATAACTACTAATAAAAGAAACACCATTTCCTTTTAACTTTTGCATAACAACTAACACAACAAAAGATAAAAGGGTAGAAACAACAAATAATATGCCCCAAACGTAAGACTTGAGTTTTAAAAAAATATTCAATTTTTTTATTACCCCACCTAACACGTATAGAATAGCCAACCATATAGTAGAATAACCATATTTTAACGAGAAAGCATCAGCAAACTTATACGAACCCAAAAAACCGTATATCCCAAAAAACAACACGGCAAAAACTATTACTACAAATAAAAACTTTTTGTCTGCTTTGTTTAATATTATATTAAGTAACGGCATAAATAAAAACAATAAAAAATAAGAAGAGAAATACCAATATTGGTTAGATGCAATTGGCAAACAAATCTTTAAAATTGCTCCAAGACTAATTTTTTCTTTAGAGAATATCAAGTAACCCACTCCCAAAGCAACAGAAAAAAACAATACTTGCAAATATAAATTTAAAATATTTTTTATCTTTATTTTTTTATCCGCGTTTAAAAACCCCGACGTTAAAGCAAAACAGTTTACTGCTATTATACACAATGTTTCTAAAAAGGCTACGATATAAAAATTAAAACTCCCTACTCTAGTCCATAACAATCCACCATGAAGAATAACGTGATGCACGACAACCATAAGCATAGATATTATTCTAAAAACGTCTAACCCGCCTTGTCTTTTCACTTGAGAATCTTTAAGTTGTTCACAATTTAACAACGTTTCTTGTGTGTTTTCCATAGTATAAATCCCTTTTTTTATATATTAAAGTGCTAAAAGGATACAAAAAATTACAAAAGAAGATATGCCTAGCCCTATAGAAGAAAGTATCCTTGCAACTTTACTCTTTTTGCTTTTTGCAAGCCCAATTATACTAAAGGTTAAACCTACGACAGGTATAACGCTAGTAGCAATACCTATTATTGCAAACGGGTTAGGCTTTTTTGCCTTTT
>JAGAUH010000025.1 GCA_017620875.1 Clostridia bacterium | reverse complement strand
GTAGCAAAAACAATATATAGTTGCCTAGGGGCAAAGATACCCGTGCAAGCACGAGTATGACAATAAGGGTATTAAAAAATTAATATATTTAAGATACCCGACAAAGTCGAGTATGACAAAATAAAAAAGCAAAAAAATATAAAAAATATAAAAAGTATAAAAATGCTAAAAAACAACTAATATGAAAGTAGCAAGTAAAGAAACGCGTGGCTATTAGGACAATAAAAAGAGTACGTATGTACTAGGCTTAAAAGCAAGGACTATGCCCGAAAAGTAAAAACCACCCGATAGTCGGGTTGATGTTTATTGTCCTTTTTTTATTGGTTAAAAAAAATAGACCAAATAGGTGTTAAAGGTTGCAAAAATTATATATTGAAAATTCTTGCTCTTTATGGTAAAATTTATGTTAGAGTAATTATATTTATATTATATTTTACTTTATTACTCTGGCATAAAGAAAAGTGTTTTGCATAAACAATACCGATAAAATCGAGTAAAAAATATTAGACTATTATTAAAAGATTTGGCATATAAAAACTAAAAACTTAGTTTACTAAACAAAAAAAATCTAAAATAATAGATTAAAATTTTGCCTTAATTTCCGTTTTATTATTGAAATAAGGTTTAATTTAATATATAATATATAATATTATTAATATCATTTTTGACGTTTTCAAACGAAAAGACGTAAAAAATTGTCTTAGTAGTGTAGAAAAATTAACTTTAAGTAAATAACCTTTTGATAAAAAACTTAAACAAGGAGCGAGTATGAAAAAGATTTTAATTTCGTTTTTGTGTGTAATAACGTTATTTGCAACGTGCTTTGGCATAATGCAAGTGTGCGAAACTAAACAGCAAGTAAAAGCCGAAAGCGTTGCTGTAGAAAACGAAGAACTTTTTAAAATGTATAACGGAGCGGCTTTTAGACTATATTGGTCTACGCCAAACTGCGGTATATCGTTTGGTTGTAAAATATCCGATAGTTTGGTAGAAAAATATAACCCAAAACTATTTTTAGTGCCTTACGATTATATTACCGAAGTTTTAAACGGCGATAATATAGTTGCAAAAACCAAAATGCAATATGGGGACTATAAAGGGGCTATTGTAGAAGCCGGCAAAGACTTTGTAGAAGTAGAGCCTTGCGTTGTTAAATACGACGGCTATTCGGAACTTGTTGCGGGTATTAAAAATATAAAGGATTCTAACGTAAACCGTAAATTTTTTGGCGTGTACTATTACGAAAAGGGTACTACAAGGGTTTACGCAGACGTTTTATACGATAATCCTATAAATAACGCTAGAAGTATGGCATACGTAACTAGTTCTAGTTGGTACGACCAATGGTCAAACGTAAGTTACTTTGAAGAAATGCATACTTTTTGGATGGATAAAGCAATTGCAAGGGCGGCTTATAAAGCAGACGTAACGGATGCAACCCCTGCAAGTTTAAGTTATAGTAGTCCTGCTTTAGGTGGATCTACTAAATATAGCGATACCGTTAGAAAAGATAGGGTAGTATTTGTAAGCAACACCACTAATTACGGCGGACAAGACGGCGTTTCCGCCACCTATTACGACGATCTATTTACTTACGATTTGGTACTTTCTTATATAGCCGACGATGGTAAAGGAAATTATTCTTCTAAAAACGTAATAGTAACGGAAAACTTAGACTTTAAAGTAAAGGTAGAAGTTACTTCTAACGGAAAAAATTACGTTAGTTATAACGACCAAACGGGATATATCTCCGTAAAAAACACGACTTCTTCTGCCGTAGAGCAAGGGGTTAAAACTTGGGTAGGTATTGGAGACCCACTAAACCAAAAACTAGTTATAAACTCTTTTGACTTAAATGCAAAATCTAGTTACGTAGATATAGATACAAAAGACCAATATTACGAAGATTTTGATAATCAACCTTCTTTATACAAACCTTTTTCTACCGTAACCATAAAGGCGGATGGTGTAAAACGTATTTACGAAAAGAGTTATACTACTATCCCTACTTATTCTAACAACGGCAGAGTTACTCAAAGCGGACAAGTGGCAACGGTAACCATTAGTGGAGACGGCACTAACGTTGTAAACTCTGCAAGTGGTAACTTTACTATCTACGGCGAAGACCAAAGGGTGTGGAAACTAACTTTACACCATAAAAACGTAAACGGCGTAACCATTGCAGACGATACTGTTATAAACTTTAACGCAAGTGGCGCAAAGGATTTTGGTGGATTAAAAGGATATATTTACGACGAAAATTTAACGGCAAACGAAGTAAGTGTAAAAAGTATAATTGCAAGCATTTGTGAAGGAAACAACGACCTACAAAAGAAATATCTACCTAGTTTAGAGTGGGTAGAAGGTATAATTACAGGTGATACCGAAATTACTATTTTATATAGTCCTTACGACGAGTGGGACGGAAGTTATTACGCTAGCGAAGTTGCGGAATGGCTAAATGCAACTACTCCAGAGGAAAAAGCAGAAATAGAGGCAAGCGTTTACGACGGTGGAGACGGAACAAGCAAAGCTACCGCTTATATAATAAATACGGCAGAGCAACTAGCCTTTATGGCAAAAATTTCTTACAATATCGATTATGGCGAGGGATATTATTTCCAACTAGGTCAAAGTTTAGATTTGTCAAAGCATTATTGGACACCTATTTGTTTTGACTCAGGTAGTTACGATTGGAACTTTTTTAGAGGGGAATTTGAAGGAAACGGCTATACCATTAAAATTAAAATAGATGCTTCTCAAGGTGCAAAATATCTCGACAACGGAGTAGAGAAAACTTTAAGTAAGGCTTGGGGTTACGGATTGTTTACGGGAGTAGCAGGTCAGGTTAGAAACTTAACAATGATGGGTTCTGACAGTGTAGAACACCGTACGGGTATTGTATCTTACCTGCTAAGATATGGTGGTAAAGTGGAAAATATAAACAACTTTGCTACCGTTACGGCAACAAGAACGAGTGTTGGAGACGGGCTTGTATTTACCGGTGGTATAGTAGGAGCAGGCGGACAATCTTCTTCTAATACAGACGGGGTAGAATTTATAAATTGTAACAACTACGGAGCAGTTACTACTAATTTGGGTTTAACAGGTGGTATAGTTGGCGAGTGTTATACAAAAAACACCATTTTGCAAAATTGTAACAACTTTGGTGTTGTAACTGGTGGAC
This sequence comes from Clostridia bacterium, assembly GCA_017620875.1. Classification (GTDB taxonomy): domain Bacteria; phylum Bacillota; class Clostridia; order Christensenellales; family Borkfalkiaceae; genus UBA4675. The sequence goes on along the minus strand of JAGAUH010000025.1, from coordinate 884 downwards.
ATAAAACAGGTGGAATTGTAGGTAGAACTACCCAACGTTTAGAAAATTGTAATAATTTTGGCAACGTCGTTTTAACAACTGCCGTTTCTTCTAATAAGATTACGGAAAAGGTGGACGGAGTACCTACAACGATAGACTATTATGGTACAATTATTGGTGGTATAGCAGGAACAAACGCTGGTGGAGATGCTATAAACTGCATAAACTACGGAAATATAATTTGCAAAAATAGTAGTGGAGCAGTAGTGGGAGATACCGTTGGTGGTATTTGTGGAGAAGCAAGCCGTGCTTACGTATATAATTGCCAAAACTACGGTACTATAACAGCATCTACAAACGTTGGCGATATTTACGGAGCAATACAAGATGCAAATGACAACCCAGAAGACGAAGAGCACATTTTAAAACTTGAGTTTTACGATGCAAACGGCAAAATGATTTATGACTACAAAAACGTTGCCTTGCTTGTTGGTACAAAATACGATAGAAATACCGACGTTGGTATAAATATTAAAATGCCAATAACTTGGATGGCAGAATATTTTGGAGTTACTTGGACAACTATAGAAAATGGTACAGACGCTAATGGTAAAAACGCTACTTATGCTATTAATTGGGATTATATTTGGAAGACCGACGACGATGGAAATTACGTGTTAGATAGTAGTGGCAACAAAATACAAATAGAAAAGGATAAAATTAATTTAACCCGTGGTAAGATAGAACTTCTTTTAAACGTTGTTGGTTATCAAGTAACATAGAGTTTGAATACCGCATCAACGGAGGCAGATGGACAGCATTCACAAACGGCAGTAATACTCTTACGTTTACAAAACTGAAATCCGGCACTTACGACATTGAGGTAAGGGCAATGTCGGGTGGAG
>JAGAUH010000169.1 GCA_017620875.1 Clostridia bacterium | reverse complement strand
TATTTCTATCAATTTTTCCATTTTTTCATTTGACGGAGGATTTCTTTTGTTATTCTCTATATCACTCATATATGCTGGAGCAATATCTAGCATTTCTGCAAGCTTCCTTAAATTGATACTTCTTTCTAACCTCTTCTCTCTAATAAATTCTCCAAACGTTTTCATTTATTATGCACTCCCTATCTTATTAATATTATTTTGTTCGCTTGTATGCTAACATATTAACACATATTTTTTTACTTGTCAATAATATAATGTCAAAATTTTTAAATTTTTTTACTTACAATACTTTTTCTTACAGAGTTAATATTGGGGGTGGTGTTTTTCTGTTGCTAAAGCCTTAAGTTTCTTACTATTAATTATAACTCCTTTAAAACAAAAAAAACCGTGATAAAATCACGGTTTTTTAATTTTTTAAGTTTATTATTTGCTATGAATTCTCTTTAGTTCTGCAACGGAAACTTTTGGTTTTCTGTCAATAGTTAAAAGTCCGTTTACTTCTTGCATAACGTCGGTTAATTGCGTTACACAGAAACCACTAATGTTAGGACAAGCATAAATTCCGTCGGTAGTGTCTTCGTATCTCTTTAAGAAGTCTGCCTCGGTTTCTACTTTATCACCATATCCCCAAGCGTCTTTTGCCTTGTCTCCGGTAAATGCAATTCCACCGTATTCGCTAATTAATACAGGTTGACCTTCGTACTTAAAGCCCCTAGCAAAAATAGGTCTATTTTCTCTAGAACGGCTAACGGTTGTAGCAGATACGTTTTGTATATCGCCGTAAAGTTCTTTAATTTTTGCGCCGTTATCTGAGTAGTCGTGGATAGTAATAAGGTCGCTCTTAGTATGCTCCCAACCATCGTTAGACACAACGAATTTGTTTTGGTCTAAACTCTTTACTAAGTAGTAAGCAGATAAAGTAAGCGCCTGTTGTTTAGGGTTGTTTAAAATGTTTAAAACTCCCCAACTTTCGTTAAACGCAACCCAAGTCATAATAGACGGGTGATTTTTGTATTGTCTAACAATATCAACCCACTCTTTCATAGTAAGTTCTACTTCTTCTTCGCAGAACTCAAAAGGCGATGGCATTTCGCACCAAGCGTATAAGCCCATAACGTCGCAGTAATAATAGAATCTTTCGTCTTCTATCTTTTGGTGTTTTCTTGCTCCGTTAAAGCCCATATCTTGCATTAATTTAATATCTTGTATAATTTCCGCGTCGTCCTTAGGAGTTAAGTCGCTCTTAGGGAAATAACCTTGGTCTAATACCATACGAAGATAAGTTGGACTGTAGTTTACTAAAATTTGTTGATTGTTAGTAGAATATTGAGCAAAGCCCATATAAGAACCAACTTCGTCAATAGCCTTTCCGTTATACTTTAAGGTAAATACGATATCGTATAGGTTTGGCCAAGCGTGACTCCATGCTTGATAGCCCCAATTTTCGTTTACACTAGTTAAAGTAAACGCCATTGTACCAAGCCTTTCGGTAATAGTTTTTTCGGTTTTATTTAAAAGTTTACCCCTAAAACTAACTTCTATTTCTAAAGATAAACCTTCTTTATAGTTTTCTACTTCGTACTCGTAAGTAACGTAGTTGTTAGCAAAATCGCAAGAGTAACTAGCGCCTTTTAGATAAGACGTAGGAACTTCTTCTGCCCAAACGGTTTTCCAAATACCCGTAGTATCGGTATACCAACAACCAAAGTTTTCTTTTTCCCAACGTTGTTTACCCCTAGGTTGAGTTCTTGATAAACTATCTTCGCACTTAACTACGATAACGTTTTCTGCTTTTAGGTAGTTAGTAATATCAAAACTAAATCTTGTATAAGCGCCCCTATGAGTACCAACCATTTCTCCGTTTACGTAAACCTTAGCAATAAAGTCTACACCTTCAAAGGTAAGGATAAATCTTTTATCTTTCTTTTTGTTGTAAGAAAGTTTTTTAAGATACCAAACGTTGTTTACGTGTGTATCTGGTTCAAAAATTCCACTTGCTTCTGTTTGATAAGCAAACGGTACGGTTATTTTTCTAGAAAAAGAAGTCTTTTTGTACCATTTTTCTTTTTCACCCACGTTATCTGGGTCAAACTCGAAATCCCATTCTCCATTTAAATTAATAAAGTTTTTTCTTACAAATTGAGGTCTTGGATAGTTGTCAATATGACATTTAGGTAATTTCATATAATCTCCTTAAATATTTTTAATTATTTTTTAGTTTTATTTTTTTGCCTTATGGCTATTATTTTTTAAGTTTTTCTAGTTCTTTTACAAAAGCAGAAATATCCGTAAACTGACGATAAACGCTTGCAAACCTAACGTACGCTACACCGTCTATATCTTTTAAGCCTTCCATAACCATTTCGCCAATTTGCGTAGTAGTTACTTCTTGCTCTAAAGTGCTATAAAGTCTTTTTTGGATATCTTCTACAAGGTTATCTATAACGTACATAGCAACTGGCCTTTTTTCGCAGGCTTTTACTATTCCGCTTTTTAATTTTGCAGCGGAAAAGGCTTGCCTAGCGCCAGAGGCTTTTACAACCATTAAGGGTGTAGTTTCGATATTCTCGTACGTGGTAAAACGCTTGCCACAAGAAATGCACTCTCTCCTTCTTCTGATACTAGTACCTTCGTCGTTGGCACGAGAATCAATAACCTTGCTGTCTAAACAGCCACAAAACATACACTTCATATTTTCTCCTTTTAAATATGTAATAAAACTTTTGTTTTAAAGCAAAATAATATTATGTTTGCTTTTATTTTAATAAGAATTTTAACCATAGTTTATTTTCTTGCGGTAAACGTTTACTCCTTTATGCTATTAAAATTTCAGAAAAACGCAAGAGAAGTTGGCGAAGATAGCATAAGGGATATTCGCCTTTATACCGTAGCGCTACTTGGTGGCGGTTTAGGTATATATTTATCTATGTTTATTTTTAAGTACAGATTAAAAAATTTTTTATTAATGGTGGTTATGCCAATAGTTATTGCCGGGTATATTTATTTAATTATTACGGCGTTTTTAAACAACTTTTGGTTTTAATATTCTATTTTTTCCCATTTTATTAAATTATATCAAATTTTATTT
>JAGAUH010000168.1 GCA_017620875.1 Clostridia bacterium | reverse complement strand
TGCAATCTCAACGCTTTTATTTGACAAAGCGCCGTTTAAGAACTGTATCGTTTTAGGACACGTAAACGACAAAAACGGTATTAAAATGAGTAAACACATAGGTAACGTTGTAGACCCATGGTCTGTACTAGATAAACAAGGTTCAGATGCAGTAAGGTGGTATTTCTACACTTCTAGCGCGCCATGGCTTCCTTCTAGTTTCTACGAAGAAGCCGTTTCCGAAGCGCAAAGAAAATATTTGGGTACTTTATGGAATACTTACGCTTTCTTCGTTTTATACGCAGATATAGACAAGTTTGATCCGTCTAAATATAGCCTAAAAGATTGCAAGTTATCTTTAATGGATAAATGGGCGTTAAGCAAGTTAAATTCTTTAGTTAAGTTTGTAGACGAAAACTTAAACGAATATAAAACTTTCGAAGCGTCTAGAAAAATAGAAGAATTTACCGACGAAATTTCTAATTGGTACGTTCGTCGTTGTAGAGAAAGATATTGGGGTAGCGATATGTCAGAAGATAAAATCGCCGCTTATATGACTTTATATACGGTTATCGTAACTTTGGCAAAAATCACCGCTCCATTTACACCGTTTATTGCGGAAAGTATTTACTTAAATTTAGTTCCTAACTTCTTTAAAGACGCGCCTATTTCCGTACACTTATGTTCTTTCCCAGAGTGCGACGATAGTTTAGTGGATGAAAAGTTAGAAGAAGGTATGGAATTAGTATTAGAAATAGTAAACCTAGGTCGTAGCGCAAGAAACACTTCTAACGTTAAAAACAGACAACCACTATCAAAATTATATATTGCAGGTAGCGGAATAGACTTGTCAGAAGGATTACTTGACATTGCTAAAGAAGAATTAAACGTTAAGGCTGTAGAAAACATGGACAGTTCTGATAGTTTAATTACTTATAAATTAAAACCACAACTAAAAACTTTAGGACCAAAATATGGTAGAAAGCTTGGCGATATCCGTAAGTTCTTAGAAACTTGCAACACTAAAGAAGTTGTTTCTGCCGTAGAAAAGGGAGAGTACAAAGTAGAACTTGGCGGAGAAGAAATCGTATTTACTAAAGACGATTTACTAATTAGCACCGAAAGTGCAAGTGGATTTGCTAGTTGTGCAGACGATAAAATTACCGTTGCGTTAGATATTAATATCACTCAAGAATTGTTGCTAGAAGGTATCGAAAGAGAACTAGTTTCTAAAATACAAACTATGCGTAAAGAAGCCGGATTCCAAGTTACCGACCGCATAATTTTATCTTACGTTGCAGAAGGTAACTGTTTAGCAGTATTAACGGGTAAAAACGATATCGCATCCGACGTTTTAGCAGAAGAAATAATTTCCGGTGTAACAGACGGATATATTAAAGAGTGGGATATTAACGGCGAAAAAGTAACTTTATCGGTAAAAAAGGTATAAAATGAAATATTCTACAAATTGGAAAGACTATTCCGTAATATCAACGGGAGATGGATACAAACTAGAGAGATGGGGGGAGATAATACTTCTTCGCCCAGATCCTCAAGTTATTTGGAAGTCTACCTTTGATATGCAAAAATATCCGGGGCTACACGCGGTTTACAAGCGTAGTTCTAGCGGTGGCGGTAAGTGGGAATATTTAAAACCAATGCCTGCCGAGTGGGATATATCTTACGGAGAATTAAAATTTAAAATAAAACCAATGGGTTTTAAGCATACGGGTTTATTTCCAGAGCAAGCAGTAAATTGGGATTTAATGACAAACCTAATTAAAAATGCGGGTAGAGAAATTAACGTTTTAAACTTATTTGCCTACACGGGTGGAGCAACTGTTGCTTGTGCAAAAGCAGGCGCTAGCGTTTGCCACGTAGACGCTAGTAAAGGCATGGTAGAAAGGGCAGGCGAAAACGCAAGACTTTCCGGCTTAAAAGATGCAAAAATTAGATATATTATAGACGATTGTAAAAAATTTGTTCAAAGAGAAATTCGTAGAGGAAGAAAATACGACGCTATTATAATGGATCCACCTAGTTACGGTAGAGGACCTAACGGCGAAATGTGGAAACTAGAAGATGAAATTAGCGGACTAGTAGATTTATGTACGCAAGTATTATCCGATAATCCTTTATTCTTTTTAATAAATAGTTATACAACGGGATTGCAACCACAAGTTATGAAAAATATACTTATGCTTGCTTTAAAAGACAAAAAAGGAAAATTTGATGCTTACGAAGTTGGCTTACCTACAGAAGACGGATTAGTTTTACCTTGCGGTTGCGGAGGGATTTTTATAAATGAATAAAGAAGATTTAGTAGTTCTACACGAAGATAATCATATAATAGTAGTATTAAAACCACAAAACATACCTTGTTGTCCAGACGATAGCAAAGATATGGATTTGCTTACTGTTATAAAAGATTACGTTAAAGAAAAAGAAAATAAACCCGG
>JAGAUH010000167.1 GCA_017620875.1 Clostridia bacterium | reverse complement strand
TATATTGGTACACAAGAGCCGCCGAACAAGGACACAAAAGAGCCCAAACGAATTTAGCGATTTGCTATTATAATGGCGAAGGAGTAGAGCAAGATTATAAAAAAGCGGCAGAGTGGGCTTACGAAGCGGCAGAAAACGGCGAAAAAAAGGCACAACGAATTTTAGGTGTTATGTACGAGTATGGCGACGGGGTAGAACAAAATTATAAAGAGTCTGCCTTTTGGTATACCGAAGCCGCCGAGCAAGGGGACGTGATTGCCACGCGCAATTTGGGTTGGTTATATAAACATGGCAAAGGTGTAAAACAAGACTATAAAAGGGCGTTTGATTTATTTGTTTTTGCGGCAGAGAAAAACGATAGACTTGCGCAGTATTATTTGGCTTTAGCCTATCACAATGGTAGCGGAGTAGAGCAAGACTATAAAAAAGCAGTGGAGTGGTATACCAAATCTGCCGAACAAGGGGATGGTGACGCTCAATTTAACCTTGCGCTTATGTACCAGACTGGTGACGGTGTAGATAAAGATATACAAAAAGCGATATATTGGTATCAAAAAGCCGCAGAAAACGACGTGGATAAGGCTTATTACGAGTTAGCAGAAACGTATTATAACGGCGACGGGGTAGAACAAGATTGCGAAAAAGCCCGTTCTCTTTACGAAAAAGCATACAATCTCGGTCACGAAGTAGCAGGCTTAATGCTTAGCGACATGTATTTATATGGTAAAGGTATAGAGAAAAACTTAGAAAAAGGTATACAAATAGTAACGGATTTAGCCGAAAAAGGCAACGTAGACGCACAATGTAATTTAGGTGTTAACTATTGCAATGGTATCGGAGTAGAACAAGATTTTGTAAAGGGTATTGCTTGGTTTATAAAAGCGGCAAAACAAGGCGACGACTATGCTCAATACAATATAGGCGAGTGTTATTATAACGGTGACGGGGTAGAACAAGAGTATGCCGAAGCGGTAAGGTGGTTTGAAAAGTCTTGCGAAAAAAACAATGAACTAGCGCAATTTAGATTAGGTTTCTGCTACGAATATGGTGAAGGTGTAGAGCAAGACTACGTAAAAGCAGTAGAGTGGTACACTAAAGCCGCCGAACAAGGCGAAAAAGAAGCACAAGTGTGTTTAGGCGAATGTTACGAAGATGGGTTAGGCGTAGAGCAAAATTATTTAGTTGCTATACAGTGGTATAAAAAGGCAATGAATAATGGTTCTACCACCGCTATGGTACGTTTGGCAAAATGTTATCTAGATGGTAAAGGATTAGAACAAGACGTAGATAAAGCCGTAGAACTATTGGTTACCGCAGTAGAGCAAGGCGACGCAGAAGCAATGGAAATATTAAAAAAACTAGATATTTAAAAAATGGGTTTTTAAAAGTTAAATTTAAAAGTTAAAAATTTGCAAAAAAATACAAACAAGGCACGCAATTATTTGCGTGCCTAAGTTTTTTAAAAGTTGTTATTTTTTGTATTTTATATTTAGTTCTAGGTTATATTCTTGCAGTTCTTTATAAAAGATACTAGTTTGTAAATTGAAGTCTTTTTTGCATAAAGCTATGGTTAAAATTTCCCAATTAATCATTTTGTTTTCGTTGTATAAATAAGTAAAAATAAAATCTTTGCCTTGCTTTAAACTAAATTCGGCAAATAGCCATAAATTATTTAAAATTGGTTTATCTTTATCAAAGTCGGTAAAGTGTCTTTCTAAATAGGCTATTACCATATTGCAAATGCGTTTACCTTCTTGTGTGGCTAGTTTGGGGATATGGCTTTTTACAAACAAATCTACGTGTAGTCGTTGGCATAATTCCCCTTTTGCCCTATAATAGTTTTATCTGTTTAACGCACTATAAAAGGTGGCACGCATAATATCGTTTAGCAAATAGTATTCGCTATAAGCGTCTTTTAGGGGTTTTAAAAAACTTGGTCTAGATAAATAATAATAAATTTCTTTATACTTTAACATAAAATTTTTCCTTTATAAAAGTGTAGCATATTTTTTGTTTTGTGTAAATAGAAATAGTGCAAAAAACGACTTATAGGGGCACTTTTTATCTGTTTTGATATAAAAACAACGCTAAAAATATAAAAAACGGATAAAAACGGATTTAATAGATACGTTTATTAAGTCAATTTTTTTTGCCATTTATTTGACAAATTGCTTATATAGTTGTAAAATTATTTCGTTATAAAACAAAAGGAGAACTAAAAAATGAAAACAGTTCAAGAAGTAATTAAATTTATTAAAGACAACGCCATTAAAATGGTAGATTTTAAAATGGTAGATATAAACGGACAGTTCCGCCACGTAACTATACCTGCTAACCATTTTAACGAAGATATAATTAAAAACGGAATTGGTTTCGACGCGTCTAACTACGGATATGCCGTTGTAGAAAAGAGCGATATGGTATTTATCCCTGATATCGAAACTGCTATGGTAGATCCTTTTTGCGAAATCCCAACTCTTTCTATGAGTGGTAACGCAATGATTATAGATACGCCTTGCAACCGTCCACTTGCTCAATATCCAAGAAATATCGTACTTGCAGCAGAGCAATATTTAAAAGATAGCGGTATAGCGGACACTATGCTAATTTTACCAGAATTTGAGTTTTATTTATTCGACCAAGTTGGTTGGGAAGTAAAACCAAACTCTATCGGATTTAAACTTGATGCCGTTCAATCTTATTGGAATAGCATGGAAGAAGGTAAAGGTAATATCGTACCTAAGCAAAAAGCATACCACATTGCAAAACCTTTTGACGTTTCTTACGAGTGCAGAAGCGAAATGTGTATGCATATAGAAGACGCGGGTATCCCTGTAAAATATCACCACCCAGAAGTTGCCGCTAGCGGACAATTTGAAATCGAGCCACAACTAGGACAAATGTCTAAAATGGCAGACGCTACAATGACTATTAAGTATATCATTAAAAACACTGCTAAAAAATATGGTAAATGCGCAACGCTTATGCCAAAGCCAATTTACGGCGAAGCAGGTAGTGGTATGCACGTACACATGTTATTATTAAAAGACGGACAACCTGTTTTTGCAGACGATAACGGCTACGCTCACCTAAGTGAAACTGCTCACTATTTTATGGGCGGATTATTAAAGCATATTTCTAGTTTATGCGCTATTACAAATCCAAGCACAAACTCTTTTAAAAGATTAATTCCTGGCTTTGAGGCACCTGTTACCGTTGGTTATGCAACAAGCAACCGTAGCGCGGTTATCCGTATCCCTGCATACGCTAAAGAACCAAAAGAAAGAAGATTTGAACTTAGAAACCCAGATGCTACTTGTAACCCATATTTCTGCTATGCAGCAATACTTATGGCTGGTATCGACGGTATTAAAAATAAAATTGATCCGCACGCAAACGGATGGGGACCATACGACGTAAACTTGTTTAACTTGCCAGAAGAAGAAAAGGCTAAACTAAAAGGACTTCCTACCAATTTAGACGACGCTTTAACGGCTTTAGAGCAAGACCACGATTATTTAACTGCCGGCGGAGTATTCCCAGAAATTTTAATTAAAAACTTTATTAAGGGCAAGAGAGAAGAACTAAAAGAACTTTCTAAAATACCAACCCCTGCCGAATTTGATAAATATTTTAATATGTAATTAACAAACGGCTTATAGCGAGTTTTTTATAAAGATAATAGATAAGTAAATAAAAAACTGCAAATAAATAATAGTATAAAAGGATAGCGAAATTTTCGCTATCCTTTTTGCTTTGATATAAGGTTTTAAATTTTTACGTTTTTTATCCTTTGTAGGATTTTAAAATTTTTAGCGTTATTTATAAACTTGCGTTTTGTTTAAAAATAATAATAGGGTTTGTTAGCCTTTAAAGTTTAAGACTTCTTGTTTGGTGGGGATAGATGGTTGTGCTCCTTTTTTGGTGCATGCAATACTTGCAGATTTGCTTGCAAAAATCGCACTTTCTTCTAAAGGTATTTCTTGTGATAGGCAGGCTAATAGTCCGCCACAAAAAGTATCCCCCGCAGAAGTTGTGTCTACCGCTTTTACTTTTATGCAAGGATAAATTTTGTCCATAGTTTCGTTAATTATTTCGTAGCCCTTGCTACCTAGCGTTATAATAATATTTTTCATTTTAGTTCCTTATTTTATAATTGAGTTTTAGTGAGTAAAGATAAAATTAAATAGGTTATAAAAAATCCCTAACGAATATTATTAGGGACTTTTTTTACTTTTGATATAATTTTTTGGTTTGATATTTTGCTTCGCTAGTGTAGTCGATACCAAGTTTTTTAAGCACGTTTATATCTACTTGAGAAAGTATTACCGTAGAGTGTACTTGCGCGCCTTTTAGTTTTGGCAATTGTTCTAACGCCTTTTTTGCCATTGGGTTTGTAGTTGCGCTAATAGATAAAGCAATTAAAATTTCGTCGGTATGTAGCCTTGGGTTAACGCTACCCATGTGTTCAACTTTTAACTTTTGAATAGGCTCGATAACAGCCGAAGAAATCAATTGCAATCCGTCGTCTAATCCAGCAAGTACTTTTAGTGCGTTTAGAAGCGCCGCTGCGCTTGCGCCCATAAG
>JAGAUH010000166.1 GCA_017620875.1 Clostridia bacterium | reverse complement strand
GAGTATAAGTTTAACAAAAACTCTGTAATTTTTAAAGACGTAGATATAAAATAATCTTTATTTAAAGTGTTTTTTAAAGCATTAAAAAATTTATTAATATTTTTATTAGAAATATCGTTAAAAACGTGGCCGTTTTTTTGCGTTATGCTGTGATAATAATTTTTTACTCCTTCTCCGCTGATATGAAAAAAATATATTTCAGTATTTTCGTTTGTAGGATATATAACGTTATGTTCACCTATATAAAAAAATGATAAATCCCCCTTGTTTAAAGTGTGTTTTACACCATTATAAATAAAGTTAAGACTACCTTGCGCAACGTATTTTATCATATAAACGTCGCTAAATTCTATTTCTAAATAATAATCGTTTTCTAAAAACTCGTGTCCAAAACTAGTTAGGTATAAAAATATATTTTTGTCTGGTGGGGCAGGCAAATAACTAAATACTTCGCTATTTTGTTTAACGATATAATTTTGTTTTAAGTTTGCCATAAAGTCCTTTTTAAGTTTGGTTTGTTTTTTGGAATTTTTCGTTAAAAAATTCTATTGATTAAACTCTTTGGGTATAGTATAATTGACTTGTAAAAAAAAGTCAATAATTTTTAAATTTTTCTTTTGGGAGAGTTTTATGAAAAGAATTATAATTGTGTTTTTTATGGTATTGCTAGCGTTAAGTTTTGGCGCTTGCTTTGGTAAAGATAATTATTCTAGCACGGCGTTGTCAAGTGTTTCTTCTCAGCAGGCGAATAGTTCTATAAGTCAAGATAGTTCGTCTAGCCAAAAAGAAAGTGATTCTAGTATAAAAAGTACGGCTATAAGTTCTTTAGAGAGTAGTTCTAGCGAGCAAATAATAAGTTCTTCTAGTATAGTTTCTAGTAGTTCTAGTCAAATAATAAGTTCTTTTAGTGGGGCAAGTAGTTCTTCTAGTGAGCCTATTTTTTCTAGCGATACTAGTTTTATGCTTTCTAGCGTATTTGGGTTTAACGTGGCAAACGACACGATAAGCGTAAAACCAATAGAGTACGATAATATAGTTGCAAATAAAAATGCAATAATACAAAATTCCGTTTATACGTTAGCGGATAAAGCAAGCGTGGTTGCATCTTTAAAAGAAGATTTAAAAAATATAACTTTCGTTATTACTGCAGAAGACGGAACAACCGCAACTTACGTTTTAAGTATTGCCATAGAAGATTTGTTTGATACCTATGGTAACGGCTTAGGAAACGCTAACGGATTTGTTTGGGATAGTGCTAGTGCAACTTATATTACCAATTATGGTGGGGCAACCGAGATTGCTAGCGGACTATATTATAAAGGTGATATTTTAAGTGGAAACTATTTGGTTTCTATGGACTTGTCATTATCTAACCTAACTGCGGACGCGACTTTTATGCTAATTGCAAGAGTAAGCGATACTGTGAGAATTAGATATATTATAAGGGCTACTAGCGACACTCAAATAGAAGTGGCAAGCGACTATAACGACGGATATAAAGATTTAGATTATACCGTGCACGTATCAGCGTTTACTTACCTAGACAAAATTAATATTGGAGTTGTGGTAAAAGGAACGGACGTTGCTATGCTATTTAATGGTGAAATAGTATATCATAGGGGACTAGAAGAATTAAGTTTAAGTCAAATGGTAGTATCTGCAAGCGGATCTATGCAAGTTTCAATGGATAATATCGTTTTAAATAACTCTGCCACTCAAGTTTTAGCCGAGTATACCGAGTGTATTAAAAATTATCGTGATGCAATAGTAGGCAACACTATTGGACAAACTCATAACCTAAATAAAGTAGAACAAGACTTAAATAGCGGAACGGTAAAAGTAAATATGGCAAATACCACTACCGGTGGTCCAATGGTATCTTTTAGATATAACGGAAACCCCGTTGCAGGATATAATTTTGCCGTAACGGGAAATATAAGGGTGGTAACGGTTAGCGGAAAAAGCGGACACGTAGTATTTATGGCATATCAAGATATGGATAACGTATTAAGATATTTTATAAATAGAAACGATAGTCCTAACAATACTTGTTATTACAGGATAAACGACAACGGCGTATGGTCGCCAAGTCAAACAACAAACACAATGTGTCCT
>JAGAUH010000165.1 GCA_017620875.1 Clostridia bacterium | reverse complement strand
TGTTTGTGTTTGGTGTTTGTAATTTTGTTTGCTAGTAAAAACTTAAATAGCACGTTTATGATACTTGCTTTTATTTTTACTTTAATAGCAGATTATTTTTTGGTGCTAAGGGGCGGTAAAAATAAAACGCTTGCAATGTGTTTTTTTATGCTAGCGCAAATTTTTTATGCTTGCGTAGTATATTTTTTGGCTTTTTATCCTAAAGAAAGGCTTTTGCAATTGGGTACAAGGATTATTGTTACGATAGTTTCAATTATTGTTGCCTGTATTATTTTAAAGGATAGGGTAGAGCCGTTATATATAATATCCGTTGCGTATTATTTTAATATGCTAATTAGCATTGCCTTTTCTTTAATACATTTTAAAGAAGGTTTAAGCGTAAAACTGTTTGCCATTGGGCTAATATTGTTTTCGTTATGTGATATTTCTATAGGGCTAACGGTAGTGGTAGATATTTTTAACCTAACCGAAAGCAATTTTATTTGTAAAATATTAAATTTACCAATAAACTACGTAAATTTGTTTTATCCTATATCGCAAATAGTAATAGCGTGTAGTTTTATGGTAAAAGATTTAAAAAAAAGTAAATTATTCCGCCTAAAATAGGCGGTTTTTTATTTATTAAACTAAAAATTTAGTTTAAGGCAAAAATAATAACTATTTTTATATATAAAAAATTTTAAGTTTGCTATTTAAAAAAACTTTGTCATATGTTAAAATTATAGTGGTAGTTATTTATCTAAAATAAATAAAATAGGAGTTTTGTATGAAAGGTAAAAAAATTAGTTTATTAACTATACTAGTTGCTATATTTTTAGCAAGTGTTACGCTATTTGGTATTAGTTTAAACCAAAAGGCCGTGGCAGAACTAACAACGGCTACCGTAACGGATAGTTTGGGCAATTTTACGGGTGCGGTATTTACAAAAAGTACCGTTTCTACCGACGATACCTACGCTTCCGACGTGGTAGAAACTGCACCGTATAATATGACAACGGCACTAACGGAGTCGCCAAAGACTATGGAAGTCGTTGTAAAACTTAATAGCACTACGCAAATTACTACGGGTAGTGCAAACGGAAAGTATGGTACCGTTTTAGGCGGTTATATTACTAACGCTACAAAATATACTTTTAATATAGAGTTTGACGCTAATAGAGCGCCAAGACTTTATTACGACGGATATTCTGGTTCGGGTTGTGGGTTTGACTTTATAACGGGTGTGCCTATCCCTGCAAACGAGTGGACAAGGGTTACCTTTGTTAGAGATACAACCGTTACAACCGATTATCCAAACGGTCGTACTATTTTATATATTAATGGAAAATACGCCGCAGAAAAGAATACCGCGGGTAAAGATTTCGTTCCGCTAGCAGATCCACTACCTATGATAGGTGCCGATAACAGAACTAACGGAACGACAACCAAAAAATTGCAAGGTGCGTTAGCGTATATAGGACTATCTAACGAAATTAAAAGCGCAGAGGAAATAAGCGCGCAATATTTAAGAGAAGAAAACTTAGTTACTTCTACCGATAAAGATTGTATACAAGTAATCGATTTTAAAGCAAGAACAGATTTAAAGGCTAAATATAAAGGTTACGATATTCCTGGTACAAGGACAACTCCATATCAGTTAGATTATGGTTATACCAAAAGTCCAAAAACCTTTGAAGCAATGATAAAGTTAGATAAAAACACTTCTTTATCAAATGACAGATGGGGTACGATGATTGGTGGATACGGAGTTGGTGGCGAATACCATTTTAACTTCGAAGTGCATACAAACAAAAATCCAAGACTTTGGTGGTGGAACGCAAGTACCGCAGACGTAGATGGAGACGGAATAGTCGACGGAAGAAACGGATTGTTTAATAACGTCGTTTTGCCGGATAGCGAGTGGATACACCTAGTTATCGTAAGAGATACCACCGTTACTACCGATTATCCACAAGGTAAACTACTTTGCTACGTAAACGGCGAATTAAAGCAAACTATGGCAAAAGCGGGAGATGATTTCCCTGCGGGAACGGTAACTTCTAACCATTGGGTAGGGCAAGATAGTAGAACAACTCAAACGTTCCAAGGGGATATGCAATATATTACGCTTTCTACCGATATAAAAACCGCTGAAGAAATAAAATCCGCCTATACTTCTGCAAAGAAACTTGTAGAAAAAACCGATACTGACGCGGTAGACGTTATAGAAGCCACTAATAACGCTTATCAACTAGGTTACGGCTATACCGAAAGCCCTAAAACCTTTGAAGCAATGGTGAAATTAAACGAAACTACTGCTTTATCTAATGGAAGATGGGGAACTATTTTAGGTGGATGTTACGAGGGTAGCGAATACCATTTTAACTTTGAGTTTTATACAAATAAAAATCCTAGACTTTGGTGGTGGAATGCAAGTTCTGGTGATGCCGATGGCGACGGAGTAACTAACGGAAGAAACGCTATTTTTACAAACGTTGTAGTGCCGGATAGTGAGTGGATACATTTAGTTATCGTAAGAGATACTACCATTAGCGAAGAACACCCTATGGGGCAAATGCACTGTTACGTAAACGGTGTGCTAGCCCAAACGTTAGAAAGGGCGGGGGACGATTTCCCAGAAGACGTTACAACCGTAAACCATTGGGTTGGTAGAGATAACAGAGAAACTCAACTTTTCCAAGGTCAAATAAACTACATTGCTTTATCTAGCGAGATTAAATCTTCTAGCGAAATTTTAGATGCTTATAAAAAACAAAGAAGACTAATTGTTCCTACCGATAAAGACGCAATAGATACGATAGACTTTTTCGAAAAAGATAAAACCGAAATAAAGAGTTTTTACAAGGCAAAAGACACTATAAAAGGTTCGCCAAATACTTTTACCGCAACCTTTACTATGCCAAAAACCTATACCCAAAGGGTTGGTATAATTTACGGAACTTACGTTGCAAGCGGATTTAGTAAAGACGCGGTAACTTACGAGTTTACAAGCGCGGGCAAATTGAGAATTCTTTGGATGCCTGGTAAAACGGGAAGTTCTTTAACGGGATACGATAACTATTTCTCTTACAACTTTAAAGAAGGTCAAACTTATCATATAGCGGTTGTAAGGGACGTAACTAACAAATGCTTTAAACTATACGTAAACGGCGTTTGGGTAGAAAATTGCGCAAGTTTAGATTCTACCGCGGTAGATATTAGCAGTATATATGCTCCTGCTATTGGCGCGGATTTAAGGGGTAACGGCAAGCCAACCTTTATGGGAACTTTATACGACGTTGCAATTTATAGCAACTTTATGACGGATAGCCAAGTTGCTAACGAATACGAAATAAAAGACAAAAAAACTATTACAAAAACCGATTATACGGGGTTAGTTGCAAACTGGGTATTAAATACTAAACAAAGCAAACTAGTTTACGACGAGAGTGATATTAGCGACGTAATAGATTATTCCGGCAACGATAACCACGCATATATTTGTACCGCAAGAGATTATTTCGAGCCAGAATCGGAAGATTGGTTTAAGACGAGCGAAGACGAATATACTTTAATTTATTTACCAGATACTCAAACTACGGTACACTATCATAGCGCTTCTACTGACATAATGTTTGATTGGATTGTAGAAAACGCAAAGGATATGAACCTTGCTTTCGTTATGGGGTTAGGCGATATACAAGATGGTGGATATAGTCAAGAACAACTAAACGATGGAAGTAAAACGGGAAATCCTACTTACGAACAATGGCGTATAATGAGAGAGAATTATGCAAAATTATCTAGTGCAGGAATTCCTTGGTCGGCAATACTTGGTAACCACGATTACGATAGTAGTTCTCCTACTAAAGAAAATGGTCGTAAAGTAGATAAGTATAATTATTGGTTTGGTTATGAGGGAATAGAAAACGTTGCAAAAGAAAAAATAGTTGCCCTTTACGAACCAAATAAAATGGCTAACGTTATTTACGAGTTTAGTGCAAACGGGGTAAATTATTTAGTAGTTGCATTAGAGTTTGGTCCGTCGGACGACCATTTGGCTTGGGCTTCTAGTATAATTTCTCAACCAAAATATGCAAACCATAGAGTATTGTTTAACACTCACTCATTAGTATATTCTAACGGGGAATTTAATAACGCAAACACTTATCATAACCCAGAACACTACGGTTGGCACGCAACGCCGGGAATAAATATTAACAACGGCGAACAAATGTGGAACGAGTTTATGTCTAAACACGACAATATGTTTATGGCCGCTTGCGGACACATTATAGAAGATAGCATTGTAAAAAGGGTAGACACGGGCGACTATGGTAACAACGTTATTAGTTTATTGATAGACGGACAAGGTGTAGGACATTATAATAGTGGTGTATACGGTGCTTCGGGCGACGCGCTAGTTATGGTTGTAAAGGTAAACGAAAAAACTAAAACTATGACCTTTAACTACTTTAACCCAGAAAACGGTAAATTATTAAATAGAGAAAATCAGTTCGTATACGATTTTAGCACTGCATTAAACTCTAAACAAATTATTAAAGACGATTGCGTAAATTTACAAAAAGATTATGCGACTATTGGCGATACCGTAGAGTTTACGCTAACAAAAGCAAGCGGAACGCTATATGCCGATCCTATTGTAAAAGATAT
>JAGAUH010000164.1 GCA_017620875.1 Clostridia bacterium | reverse complement strand
TTATAAATCTTTTGCTAAAAGCAAAATCTTTGCAAAATTAGAAATTTTGCCGTAAAAACAAAAGTTTTTACATTACCTGTTTGAAATACTGCGAAGTTTTAAACCCTTGCAAGCAAGTTTCAAACTTCTTGTATTATAAACCACATTATAAATCTTTTGCTAAAAGCAAAATCTTTGCAAAATTAAAAATTTTGCCGTAAAAACAAAAGTTTTTACATTACCTGTTTGAAATACTGCAAAGTTTTAAACCCTTGCAAGCAAGTTTCAAACTTCTTGTATTATAACATAATTGATGGTCAAAAAATAGTTTTTTGTAAATTTAATTTGCTTTTTTTTATAAATATGATATACTAAGGGTACATTAAATTTATTTTAAAAGGATTATTATGAAAAAAATATTAACTATGATAGTAACTTTAGGGTTACTTTTAAGTTTAACCGCTTGTTCTTGCGGTAGTTGTAAAAGTACACCGCCTACGCCGGAAGCATCTTATTTTTTAACTAATTATAAAGAGAGTGGCGTTGTAGAAAACCTAAAAGAAGTTGCAACTTATTCCGTAACCTTTACTAACAACGGCAAACAAGCCTCTAACGGAATAAAGGCAACTTGTACTAGCGGTACTTATATAACTGATTTTAGTAGCGTTAAAATTTCTGATGCGGGCACTTTAGAAAATGCCGAGTATAACGGGGAAGATTATTGTTATAAATTTTATACAAATTTAACTTTTAACGGAACTTACGAGTATAAAAGTCAAACTAAAACTTTTGCAGACGAAATAACTGCTACAGTGTGGTTTTTGGGAGAAAAAGATAATTTTAAACCTATAAAAATGCAAAAAGTAGTTAAGTGTACCACTCCGTACGCAAACTATAAAACTAACGGTGAAGTTAGTATAGAGTTTTTAGATTTCGATTTTGATTTTAGCATAGATTATAGTACTAATAACGCTATTATAGATTATACCGATAACTCTGCCGACCAAAATTTTGGCAAGCAAGATACCACTATAAACAACTATTTTTCTAATACTTTTTTCGAAAGCGAATTAATGTTAATATATCCTAGAGCGTTTAAGTTAAATTCTAGTTTTTCAACCACAAGACAAACTATTACCGTAGACGGAAAAACTAGCCTTAATATGAAAGTTGCTGGATATAACGATAGTTATTCTGGTGTAGATATGGGCACGGAAAACGAAAAACCTTTAAAGATAAACGGCAAAAACCAAACCGTTAAAATAGACGTAGTTCAGTTTAACAACACGGGCAATTATCAAGGACAACCAACAAGTATTTATTTTACTAGCGTAGACGATACTAACGGATTGTTTAGGATACCCGTAAGAATGGAAAACTATATGACTTTAGTTGGTCCGGTAGAATATAACCTAACTCAATTTTATCATTTAGAAGGTTAAAAAAATTTATTTTAAAAGACAAAGGCAACACTTTTTGTGTTGCCTTTTTTAAAAGTCGTTTTATTTTTTTAATTACAAATTGAAAAGCAAGTAAAAAATAATAATTGGGATAACTCACTAATTATTATAAAAGGTGATAAAATATACGTGATAAATAGGTTTTTTAACGTAGAAGAAAAAGAGTTTGCCGTTTTAGGCAGTTACGTTTTTCTTGGTGGAGTTTATCAAGCCCAAGAAGACGGACTAGATGCAGAAACGGCAATTAAGCAAACCGTAAAAATGGCAGAGTGTATAGACAACAGAAAATATTTTCCCGTAATACTAACGGATACTACGACAAATAAAAGAAAGGTTATTTATAAATAGTTTTATCGTACGCTTTTTACTGCAGAACGACTAAAGAAAAAAAGAAAGGACGGAGTAAAAACTCCGTCCAATTTTTTTGAAAAACCATTAAAAACCGTCTTATAGGTCGATTTTATTAGGTTTAGCCCTTAAAACTAAGGGCTAAACTTTTATAAGAGAAAAACAAAATTTATAAAGTATAATTTACTTGTTCTCTAAATAAGCACCTGCCAGTATCCAGTTGCTACTAATTCCCGTAACGTTAGGGTGAAGTGAGTTTAATACGTCTAAAGAGTCTACCGTCCAAACTTCTAGTTCCACGTTGATTGCTTTTATTGCCGCCGTGTTAGTATCGTTTGGCATTGTGTACCATACGTCTATAAATACGTCGTTAGCGATGGCTTTTAAACCTTTTAAAGTGTTTAAAACGTCTTCCGTAATGCCCGCAGAGTTGTTATAAACCCAACCGAATCTAGATTCTGGGTCTGTATTTGCAAGTTTGTATAAAGCGTCGCTAGAAAAAGAGATGTAACTTACGTTGCCCGTCATATTAGTTTTTTCTACAACTTCTACAATGAGTTGTGCTTGAGACGCTGTTAAACTAAAAGTAGAAGTCCATTTTATTTCTATATAAGGGTGAAGATTATATTGTTTGCATACAATTAAAAATTCTTCTAAGGTAGGTATTTTTGTACCTACGTATTCTTGTCCCATCCAACTACCAAAGTCGTATTGTCTTAATTCTTCTAAGGTCATATCAACAACGTTACCACTTCCGTTACTAGTACGATCTATGGTGTCGTCGTGGATAACTACGGGAACGTTGTCTTTAGTAAACAATACGTCTAATTCTACGTATTAAAAGCCTTGTTTTGCCGCTTTTATATAAGCGGGAAGTGTGTTTTCTGGAGCGTAATAACAAGCGCCCCTATGCGCAATAGACTTCATTTCGTAGTCTACTTGTTCTATGTCGGCAATGGTATCGCCACCTAATTTGGTTGCGGTAATGCTAAATAATGAGTGTAAAGAGGCAACGTCCGTTCTTTCAAACTTTGCATCGTTGGCTTTTTTAACCGTTAATACTAAATACACTCCGTCTAATTTGGTGGTGTAAGAAGTTGCAGTACCAAGCCAGTCGCTATCTAAATAAGCGCCTTCTACAAATTGGGTAGGGTTATTTGTTTCTATAACACCCCAATTGTAATTAGAAGTATTGCCCTTAAAAGTAACCACTGCGCCTTTGCGTAACCTTATTGCAATAGTAAGTCTTGCTCTTGTGTTTGTGTTTTGCCAAGGAACGCTACCAAAACTCGTTATTTGAGAGTTATATTCTTCCGTACTTAGTGAGCCTGATGTAGAAGTTGTTTTTGGCAATATTTTTAATCCGTCTACCTTAAACCAACTTTTCATAGCGTATAATTCGTCGTCGGTTAAGGTTGCCCCGTCTATTCTTGCTAAGATTATAGTAGGATAACAATCTTGAGTTAAAGAATAATTTAATTTGTCTGTCCAACTCGTATTCCAACCGCTATCTTTTGCGATATAGTTGTATACGCTATAAGGTGCGCTCATTTCGTTTATTGCCCATTTATAAATGGTTGAGTCGCCTTTAAAAGTAAAAATAGTACCGGCAGTCATTTTGTAGGCAACGCTCGTTCTTATACGCGTTTTTCCAGTTTCTGCAGAATTGCTACCATAGTGGGTTAATTGTTCGTTAAACTCGTAAGCGGTTAAAGCGTCTGCATGTCTAAATACTGCGTAGTATTCGGTAATTTCCGTAATTGTTTCTTTAGATAAATCTACAATTTCGCCGTTTTCGGTTTTTGCCCAACCAATAAACACGTAATCGGTTTTTGTTGGATCTGCGTGAGTAGGGGTAGAGCCGTAAACGTATTCTTCTTCCGAGGAAGTTCCGTCTATTACCCAAGTAACTTTAAACTTTTCGGTTACTTGCTCGAAAATAGCGTAATAAGTAGTGCTTTCGGTTGCAACGGCAAGACCTGTAACTTCGCCTTTATCGTTTCCCCAACCTAAAAATTTATATCCGACTTTTGTTACTTCTTGGTCGTAAGTAGGGGTGTTGCCTTTTAATACTTTTGCGGTGCTAGTAACGCCGTCTATATCAAAGGTTATAGTGTAAAACTCGGTTTTAGTAAATACCGCGTAATAAGTGATATCTTTTTGTACGTAGTCTAAATCTACAACTTCGCCACCTTCCGTTAAAGACCAACCTGCAAAAGAGTATCTATAATTTTCGTCGTCTACTTTAGTTGGGGTAGAAGTGGTAGGTTTTAAACCAGAAATTGTGCTAACAACCGTTTCTTTTCCTTCTACGTTAAAGGTTACGTTAAAAGTAACTCCGTTTCCGCAACCAACTAAATATCCCACGAATTTACCATCTATTCCGTAAGGGGTAGATGCGGTAACGTTACCCGTAATAGTGCCCGTGTTAGAGCAGTTAGTAAGGGTTGTTTCGCCATAAGCAAAACCAACTAGACCACCTGCGTGGCTTTGATTTGTTTGTACCGTAATATTACCGTTATTTACACAATTTATTAGTTGGTTGTTAACTCCGTTTATTTGTCCAACTATTCCGCCCGTTCTTGCTTGAGCGTCGTTTGTTCCGCTAACGGT
>JAGAUH010000163.1 GCA_017620875.1 Clostridia bacterium | reverse complement strand
TTTTACCTATAATTTTTATTATAGTAGAGTAAAAAATAATACTTATAGTGCAGGCTATACAGATTTATGTGGTAGTCCAATAACTGACTTACCAAATCCAGATAATGGTTTTTGGAATCCTACAGTGGGTATTAGACCCGAAAACAATAGTAACGTTACGTTGTCAACAGGTCAACAAAAGGTTTATTTATATAATTTCGATGGTGGTATAAATCAAAGTATCTTTACGGCAAAATTGAAAATTTCTAATCAAACTGGAACAAATAGATACATTGCTTTTAATTTGGTTACTTCACAAAATAGTATTTCTAATGCAGAAGCTAATCCTACAAGCGGTATTCAAAGATTTTTACTTTGGGATAATGATGGGGATGGGAAATATAATTATGGTGGAACGATAGGACCTAATGTCTCTGATCATAAATCAAGTTCAATTAATAATTATAATTCAGCTTTGGAAGAATGTTTATCTGTTTCGGTTTTAACAACTACTAAACATAGTTATTTTATTATTAATGGTAGAGTGGAAAGAGTGTTGACAAATGTTGGTGGTTCAACAAAAGTGAATATATTTCAAGTATATGCATCAAATTGTACGGCAACTTTTACTAACGTTTCATATGCAATACAAGGGTTTGGTTCAGGGTTGATAAATTCTTTTATGGGCTTACAAGAGATTAAACATTATGAAAATAATTCATATAATGGTATACAATTGTTAGACGTTGGAAGTGGTGTGTTGTCAAACTTTTCGACTTCTGGAAATCAGGGTGATGGTTGTGCGGTAAACAATGCTCACGTAGTAATAAGTAACGACAGTAGTTTCACTTTTTATACAACAATTTATATTCATTCGCTTTTAAGAAATGGACATATTTCTTTTAATTTTAATGGAAGTAGTGTAAATAGGTTTTTGTTGTGGGATAATGATGCGGATGGAAACATAAATTTTGCTTATCAAAAGGGAGATGTAATTACACTTACAGATAATAAATTTTATTTTGGTAATCCGTTAGTTTATTTTACGCTAAAAATTGTTGTAGACGGAACTTCGGCAAAATTATATCTTGATAATCAGGTTAAGGCAGAATTTACAAGTTCGGATACTATAACGAGTATGTCGATTGGTACTGAAGAATGTGCCGCTACGTTTAAAGGTAATTATTATACTTAATAAGCATAAAGTTTTATTCTACATATAAACAAGCCGTTGCTAAACTTAGCAACGGCTTGTTAGATTCTTACGCAAAAAATTTGCTTTGAATGACTTTGTTTTATAAATATGAAAATTATTTTACATTTAAACTGTCTATAAATTTTAAGGTTTAATATTATTAATTAAAATAAGATAACAACTACTTAACGTTTACTTTTTTTAATACTAGGCAAGTGCGGGCAGGGATGTAAATTTTAAATTCGCAAGTTTTGTCTTTTTGCTTTGTTGCGGTATAAATATAATCTTTGCTAATTCTGTCCCAACCGCCAAACTTACTTTCGTCGGAAGATAGTATTACTTGATATTTACCAACCTTTGGTACTTTTAGCGTATAACCTTCGTAATGGTTAGTAGGGCTAAAGTTAAACGCATATACAAGTCCAGCCCTTTCGTAAACTAAAACTTGTTTATCGCCATCTATAAATAAACTGTGAGGCTTTTTTTCAAACGTTTTAGACGTTTTTACTAAGTCTACTGCGTCTTTATCAAAGTTTAATAAAAACTCGTATTTTAGGTCTTTATTGTCGGCTAAACTCCATTGTCTACGGCAATACCAATAACTCCAACCATTTCCCTCTCTAGGGAAGTCTATCCACTCTGGGTGTCCAAATTCGTTACCCATAAAGTTTAAATAACCTTCGCCACCCAAACTCATAGTAATTAGTCTAATCATTTTATGCAATGCAATTCCACGGTCTATCGTGTCGCTTTGGCACCATTTTGCCATGTTAGAGTAC
>JAGAUH010000162.1 GCA_017620875.1 Clostridia bacterium | reverse complement strand
TCCATAATAATTTTCTCCTTGTCTTTATAACACTATTATACCATAAAAAGACAAAAAAATATCTAAATTATTATTCTTACAACTCTACAAATATTCGTATTTTAAAAAAAACACTAAAAAGTACGATATTACTTTAACTAGATTGCTTTTTTATTATTATATTGTAAAACTTGTATATTTTACAACCCCAACATAGTACCATACCAAGTACTGCCCCAACCAATGCTTGAAAAATTTGGAAAGGCATTTTTAAAATGGCATACTCTGGCGTGCTATAAACGTATGCCCTACCTAAAGAATATCCTACGACCATAATTATCGCCCCTAAAAAAACGCCTATCCCCGAAGATATTATTGGGTGTTTTTTTAATACGAAATGAGAAAACACCGATATTATTACCGCTTGCAATCCGTGTGTTATTAAAGAAACGAACATTGGAGCGGGATAAAATAGTAAATCGCCTAAAAACGCACCTACTCCGCCAACGATAAAAGCCGATATAGGATTTAGTATAATAGACGCTAAACATATTATTACGTCGTTAAAATAAAGGTGTCCACCGGGCACGGGGATACTAAAAGAACTCATAACGACGTTTAAAGCCATAAAAATTGCAGTTACACATATATCTACCGTTACCCTTTTTTCTGTTAAATTTTGTTGCATAGTTTTTCTCCCGTTGATTTTTTTATAAATTTAGTATATAATTATTTTGACCATATGTAAATAACCAAAAAAGGATAAAATTATATAACCAGATGAAAACAAAAACTGCAACTTATTTAACAATATACGAAAAAATAAAACTAGATATTATAAACGGGGTTTACCCTTACAAAAGTAAACTACCATCTAAAAGGGTACTTGCAAGCGACCTAAACGTTAGCGTTATCACCATAGAACACGCGTATTCTCTTTTGTACGAAGAAGGATATATAGACTCTAAAGAAAGAAGTGGCTATTACGTAATTTTTTCTAAAGGGGACGGGTTTAACGTAAAACCGGAATATATTCCACAACCCACCTTAAAAGAAATTTCTTTACAAGAACAAACTTGTTTATTTCCCTTTTCCGTAATAAGCAAAACCATAAGAAAAATTTTAACCGATTACGGCGCTACCCTATACGAAAAATCCGAAAACACAGGTTGCGCTCAATTTAAAAATGCAATTAAAGGGTATTTAGCAAAAAGTAAAGAAATATACGTAGACACAAACCAAATAATAATAGGTTCCGGTGCGGAATATTTATACGGACTTATTATAGAACTATTAGGAAGAAATAATATTTTTGGCATAGAAAAACCTAGTTATAAACAAATAGAACAAGTATACAAGGCTAACGAAGTTAAATACGAATTATTACCGCTAACCCACGACGGTATAGATAGTTTTTATCTTTCTAGCACAAACGCAACCATTTTACATACTACCCCGTTTAGAAGTTTCCCTACGGGTGTAACCGCCACCGCTAGCAAACGCCACGAATATTTAGATTGGGCAAGCAAAAACGACCGATATATTATAGAAGACGATTACGAATCGGAATTTTACGTTTTTAATAAGCCACACGAAAGTTTGTTTAGTTCTTGCAAAACCGACAACGTTATTTATTTAAACACTTTTACAAAAACTATTGCGCCGTCTATCCGTGTTGCCTATATGGTAATACCCAAAAAACTAGTAGAAAGGTTTAACCAAAAACTTTCTTTTTACTCTTGTACCGTGCCCACGCTAGAACAATACCTTATTACCGAGTTATTAAACAACGGTGATTTCGAAAGACATATTAATAGAGTTAGGCGTTTAAAAAAGAAAAAACTTATTAAATAAAAACAAAAAACACTTTATCGGTTTTGATAAAGTGTTTTTTGTTTAAACTTTATTTTTAGTTACAAAATATCTTATTAGCCCTACTATTAAAAAGATAATAGCAAAAGCAAGAAACGTTAAAAATATAATACAATGAATATTATTGTCTATGGTGGACGTGTTCCAAACGGATAAGTTTGCTTTTAAAATATTCGTATCGTTTATTAGTTCTTTTTGAATAGTTGGATTTTTAGATTTTAAAAAAAGTGGCGGAATATATAAACAATTTATAAACGCTAAAACTATACTAGTTTTTAAAAAGCCATTTATTTTTAAAAATTTTACACTAAACAGAATATTTAATATTAAGTAAAAAATTAAAACTATTGGTAACGCTATTTTAAAATACCAAAAGGTGTTTTGCGTGTAGCCGTTTACAACGGAATATACGTTTATAACGATTAATAACACGTTTAAAACTATAAAATCTATACCAACGGATATAAACTCGTTATGCTTTTTTATTTTGTTAAAAATTGGATATTTACAAATATAAATTGACATAAAAATAATAACTAGCCCTAGCAGTACGGAAAGTATTACTATAAAAAACCAATCTCCCCTAGCGTAAATACAACAAACGCCTATTAAAATGCAAAACGCTAAATAGTTAAATAGCGGTATAAATAGCAGTTTAAATTTTTTAATATATTTAGGCAAATTGGTAAAGGTAAACGAAAATAACAACGCGGATAAAACTATCCAAAACCAAGTTAACCCTTTATCTATTACTAAATTACAAATAAAGCAAGGGATAAGCGCTACTACGTAATCAATATAAAAAAACAAACTCCAAGAAAAAGATAACACTCGCCATTTTTTTGCTTGCGATTTTTCTTCTCTTAATTGTTTATCTACGCTAGCAGTTATAAGTTCGTGCTCGGTTACCCCTAAAATTTCTGACAGTTTAGGAAGTAATGATATGTCTGGGCGAGCAACGTCTTTTTCCCACTTGTTTACCGCCGATACCGTTACGAATAGTAAATTGGCTAATTGCTTTTGCGTTAAATTTTTTTCTTGCCTTTTTTGCTTTAAAAAAGAACCAAAAGTGTTTTCCATAACAAACTCCTACGTTTTTACCAATTATACCATAGCCTTAAATTTTTGCATATAAAAAAAGACAAACTCGTATATTGAATAAGTTTCAATTGCCGTTTATAAGCATATAGGGGGACTTTTTACTCCCCCATTATTATATATACCAATAATAATCCGCTAAATCCGCAGTAATATTTTGCACTGTTAACTCTGCAACGGTTCCGCTTGTAAAATCGGTTTGCAAAGTAGTTTTCCACTCACCGCTTTTGGTAGTTAAAATTTGCAAGCCACTACATCCGCTAAATGCGTTTTTACCAATTTTATTTACTAGTGGCGCGCTAACGCTTGTTA
Organism: Clostridia bacterium; assembly: GCA_017620875.1. Classification (GTDB taxonomy): domain Bacteria; phylum Bacillota; class Clostridia; order Christensenellales; family Borkfalkiaceae; genus UBA4675. The sequence goes on along the minus strand of JAGAUH010000162.1, from coordinate 930 downwards.
AAGTAGAAATATTGCTAAAAGCATTGTCGCAAATATAATTGTCTTTACTAATTATAACCCCTTTTAAAGAAGTTGGAACACTTGCCACGCTATTGCCAAAAAGTTGGTAAAACTTTAAGTATTTACTATCTTCTTCGGACTCTTGATATAAACTAGGGATAGATAGCACATGCAAGTTTGTACAATGGATAAATAAATTTTCGGATAAACTAGACTCGCTTATTAAAGTTAGTTCTTTTAAACTATTTATACCGTATAAAGAATTTTGCGTGAAAGAAGTGGTGTTTACTACCGTTAGTTTTTCTAACGAAGTAGGCACGTAAATTTGTTTTTGATTGTAGTTTACCCCACCAAAAAAGTAACCTAAATGATTGTTTGTGCCTTGCCCCATTTTTGCAACGAAAAGTTCTTTTAAAGCGTTGCAACCTTGCAACACGCCTAAACCAAAAGTATTAACGGAAGTAAAAGTTGCTTTTTTTAACAAAAAACAATTGTAAAAAGCAAAATTTTCTATAACCATACTCGTGGCTGTAAGTTCTATTTCTTGTAGGTTTACACAATTAGAAAAAGCATATCTACCAACGTGTTTTAGTTGATTACCACAAGTAACTTGTGTTAAGTTGACACAGTTTTCTAACGCGTTATCTTTTAAACTTGTAACGCTAGATAAATCTATACTAGTAATTGCCGAATTTTTAAACGCTGAAGAAGCAATTTCTTTAACGCCTAAAATTTGAGCACCTTCGGTTTTAGTTTTTATTTCTACGGTAGAAAGAGCCACACAATTTTCAAAGGCAGAGCCACCTATTTTTTCTATGGTATAAGGTATAATAACCTTTTGCATTTTTGTTGCATCTTTAAAAGCGTTTAAATTTATGCTTGTAACAATTTTAGAATCTACCGACGCGGGAATATTTATAGTTTTAGCAT
>JAGAUH010000024.1 GCA_017620875.1 Clostridia bacterium | reverse complement strand
GAAAAAATTAGCAAAGATAAAACCTACGGCTCTATAAAAAATTTAATAGCGCTAACACCGGACATATCTCATAAAATAGTAAACGATAATTTAGAAGACGTTTTAACAAAACAAGTTTTGGTAGACGATATTTTACTGATTAAGGCAGGCGAAAAAATTCCGCTAGACGGCGTAGTAATTTCGGGTAGTAGTTCGGTAGACGAGAGTATGCTAACGGGCGAGAGTATTCAAATAGAAAAACAACAAGGCGATTTGGTTACGGGTGGTAGCCTAAACTTAAACGGGCAACTAACTATTAAGGTTACTAAAATAGGCAAAGATACCACTCTTAGTAAAATAATAGCCTTTGTAGAAGACGCTCAAAATAAAAAAGCGCCTATTAGCAAGGTTGCAGATAAAGTTGCAGGCATTTTTGTACCAACGGTTATTTTAATTGCTGTCGTTGCGTTTATCGTTTGGTTAATAATTAAAAAAGATTTTTCTTTTGCGATAAAAATATTTACTAGCGTTTTAGTTATTGCTTGTCCTTGCGCGCTTGGGCTTGCAACTCCTACTGCCATAATGGTTGGCACGGGGTTAGGTGCAACGCACGGTATACTTATTAAAAACGGCGAGGCGCTAGAAGTTACGCATAAAATAAAATGCGTGGTGTTTGATAAAACCGGTACTGTTACAAAAGGCAAACCGGAAGTAACCGATATAATTGGCGAGCAAGATTTAATTTCGGTTTGCGCTAGTGCAGAAAGTATAACAACCCACCCAATAGCAAACGCAATAATTGGTTACGCTAACTTAAATAACGTGCCAATAGATATTGCTAAAAACGGCGAAAATATCGTAGGTAAAGGTATAAAATGCACCGTGGGGGATAGCCAAGTTTTAGTTGGTAAACAAAGTTTTTTACAAGAAAACCTAATTGATACAAGTAAATACGAACAAAGTGCAAACGAGTTTTTATCTCAAGGTAAAACCGTTGTTTTCGTTGCTAAAAACGGGGTAAATATAGGTGTGATTGCTTGTGCGGATATGCTAAAAGATACCGCTAAAACCGCAATAGAAACGCTAAATAAAAATGGTAAGCATACAGTTCTACTTTCGGGTGATAATAAAATAAGCGCAAATTTCGTGGCAAACGAAGTTGGCGTTAAAGAAGTCTATGCAGAAGTATTGCCAGAGCAAAAGGCGGAAATAATAGAAAAGTTAAAAGTAACTTACGGCGAAGTTATGATGGTTGGCGACGGCATTAACGACGCGGTTGCCCTAACAACCGCCGATATTGGTTGCAGTTTGGGTAGCGGTAGCGATATTGCAATAGATTCTGCCGATATCGTGCTTATTAAAGACGACGTTTTAGACGTTGCTAAAGCAATAAAACTAAGTAAACTAACAATTACAAACGTAAAGCAAAACTTGTTTTGGGCGTTTTGCTATAACGTTATTTGCATACCCGTTGCTTGCGGTGTTTTATACGGCTTAGGCTTTTTGTTAAACCCTATGATAGCAGGGCTTGCTATGAGTTTAAGTAGCGTTTGCGTTGTTACTAACGCATTAAGGTTAAAATTAAAAAAATTATAAAAAAACGGCTTATAGGTCGATTAAAGGAGTAATTATGGTAAAAATTAAAGTGCCTGATATGGCTTGCGGACATTGTGAAAAACGCATTAAAGAGGTATTAGCAAAACTTGATATTTCTTGCGAGGTTATTTTAGCAGAAAAAGTTGTTTTAGTAGAAGAAAGTAAATTAGATATTGCCTTTAACGAAATTTACGATATAGGCTTTACCCCAGAAAAATAATAGATTAAATTTTTATAATTTACTAAAAAATACCCCGTGCTAAAACTAGCGCGGGGTAACTTTTATTTATAGTATTCTTCAAACAAATCGTTTGGTTTACACTCTAAAATCTCACATAAGGCTTTTAAGTTTTCAAACTTAATAGAAGTGGTTTGGTTATTTATTAATTTACTAAAGTTTTGGTAACTAAGTCCAAGTCTGATATAAAGCCAATATTTAGTTTTGTTTTGCTCTTTTAAAATATCTAAAATTCTAAGTTTCATATATTATCTCCACATTATATAATATTTACATTATATTTTAAAAAAATACTTGACAAATAGATTTTTGCATTATATAATGTACACATAAGATAAAGAAAAGGGGGGAGCTGGTATGGATATAAATAAAAAAGAATTATTGCTTGCTACCAGTTATATGTTAAATGAAAAATTAACATTACTTTTAGATATGCTTAATAATCCTGTGGCCGTAAGGTCGCTTTCATTGTTATCTGAGCCTAATGCGGAGATTGAGTTTGTATTGCCAGATAGCTATAGTTTAAGAGTTTCTGAAATTTTAAAAGATGACGAAGATAATCTGGTTAAGTTTATAGATAAAGAAGGTAATTTCTACAATATTTCAGAGCTTTGGGATTTAAATAATAAAAGCGAAAAAGTTGTGGATGGCTTATATTTAAAGGGAAGAAATGTATATAACTTTTGTAAAGATAAGTTAGAATGGTACAAAGTAGAAAATCAAGGTTCTTTTCCGGAATTAATCAGAAGTTATTTTCTTAATGTAGATAAGTTTATAAATGTTTTTCGTAATTTGTTTAATTTTAATATGTTCTCTAAATCTGCTTATAAAGAAGATGAGTATTATTATAAAATTCCAACTATTAATGGGATGGAAGGTGTGGGTGTTATTTTTTTTGTTGGATATAAAAATAATTATATAAATCGAATTTCTTGCTTTTTTTATAATCAAAGTGAAAAAAATAGTATTCACATTGAGTTTATATCTAAAATAATGATTCCTTCTGTACAACAATTGGAGAATTTAATAAAAAATAATGTTTGAAAAAATCGTGCCGAAAACTCGGCACGATTTTTAGTTTTATAATTATTTGTTTTTATTCGGTAATTTCGCAAGTTGGTAAATCTGATTGAGGGGAGTATTCTTTTCGTTTTTTAAACCAATCGCCTTTAACAAAAAATATACCTGTAATAACGGTGGTTGCAACCCAACCGATAGGCCAAGCAAGCCAAATGCCCGTTGTTCCCCAAAATTTAGAAAAGATATTTGCAAAAATTACTCTTAAAAATAAATCTACAAAGGTGGCAAAAGTAAATTCTTTAATTCTTCCTGCGCCACGCAAAACTCCATCCATAAATAGTTTTAAAATGGATAAATAATCAAAAGGCGAAATAATTCTAAGGAGCATTATGCCTGCGTGTAAGTTTTCCGATGAGAAACTAGATAGGCTAAAATCTTTTGCAAAAAGCACTAGGCAATATTTACCAAAGAAAATATATAATAAGATTATTGGGGTAAATAGTATTACCGCCATTTTTATACCGCTAGTAAATCCTTTAAAAATTCTTTCCGGTTTGTTTGCTCCTAAGTTTTGGCTAGTGTAACTAGAAACGCCGTTTGCTAGGGCAGAAAAACTAGTAATTAATAAGTTATGTAACTTTATTGCCGCGCCGTAACCTGCTTCTATGCCAAAAGAGTTTACAACCCTTTGCACTAAAATATTTCCAACCGAAACAAAACTTTGTTGCATAGTCGTTGGTATGGCAAGTGTAACAAACGCCTTTAAAGAAGTGGTAGAAAATAGTTTAGGTTTTTCTTGGGTTTTAATTTTAGTTAGTTTAAAAAGTAGTAGGGTAGTTGCGCCAACACAACTAACTCCTTGACAAATAAAGGTTGCCCACGCAACACCCGCTACGCCCATATTAAACTTTGCAACCAATAAAATATCAAGTCCAATATTAGCAATGCTAGAAAAGGCTAAAAATATAAATGGAGTAACGCTATCGCCAAGCGCGGAAAATAAGCCGTTTGCAAGGTTGTAAAAAAACAAAAACGGTAAGCCCCAAATATATATTTTTAAATATAGACTACTATCCTTAAAAATTTCTTCTCTAGTGTTTATACCTTTAAGTAACGGATTGTATAATAATATGCCTAGAAACATAAGGGTAACGGTGAGTATCGCGGTAGAAATAAAGGTGGTATAAATTGCGGTTTTTAGTTCGGAAAACTTTTTTGCCCCAAACAACCTAGACGCAATAACCGAACCCGCCACGTTACACCCCGTTGCAAACGCTAAAAATATAAGGGTAATTTCGTAACTGTTACTAACTGCACCAAGCGCGTTTTCACCAATAAATTGTCCTGCAACTATGCTATCTGCAAGGTTGTATAGTTGTTGAAATATAATACTGCCAAAAAGTGGCAAGCAAAACTTCCATAAAACCTTGGTAGGGTTGCCAACCGTTAAGTCTTTCATACTTTTCCCTTAAAAACTTATTTTATATAAGTATATCAAATTTTTTTAAAAAAATAAAACGAAAGCGAACTATCTTTTTAAGATAATTCGCATTTCTTTAAATTCTTTTCTCTATAAATTTCTTTTTCCACCTTCCGCTACACCATCTTATTAAGTATAGCATTCCTCTTACTATTTCGTCAATGGCAAAGGCTAGCCAAATACCCACTAGTTTCATGTCTAATAGTACGCCAAAAATATAGGCGAGTAAAACGCTAATTAGCCAACAACCAGAAACGGATATAATAGTCGTAGCGTAAACGTCGCCAACGCCGTTAAGTCCAAATTCTCCCATATGGTTAAAGGCTCTACCAATTTCAACAAAAAAGTCTATGGCTAAAACTATAGTAATAATTTTCATTGTTTCGGCATCAGGGGAAAATACTTTAAATATTAAATCTTTGCAAGCAAATACTAAAGTAAAGAAAACCGCGTTAGAAATAACTGCAATAAATATGTTTTGCTTGTGCATTTTGTCCGCAGTTTCTAAATCGCCTGCGCCACATCTTCTACCAACCATAATAGCGTTTGCGTTGCCTAGGGCGTAACCAAAGTGGTATACCATATACAAAATTTGGTTTAAGTAAACCCTTGCGTTTTTATAAGGTAGTGGCAAAGCAAAAACGAAAGCCGTGGTAATTAGTTGAGATAAGGTGTAAGAAAGGTTACTAACGCCACCCGGCGCGCCAACTTTAAGTAGTTTACCTAGTAGTTTAAAGTCTATTTTGCAAGTAAGTTTAAATCTTTTTAATTTCCAACATATATAAGAAATAGAAAGCCCTACGAAAGTTGCAATAACAGGCGCAAAACTAACCCAATATAATTTTGCCGTTTGTGTTTTTTGCGTTAGCGCTAAAAAGTTTAGTCCCGTAGAAACTATCGTCTGAATTATACCTGAAATAAGGGTTGGTTTATTGTCGCCAAAACATCTAAGCATACCTAGTAAACAAGTAGACAAACTATTCATACTTAAAAAGCAAACCCTTACTCTTAAATAAACAAGTCCCGTACGTATTTCTTCTGGGGTAGAGTTAGAGTTTACCAAATTTAAAAACGGTTCTGCAAAAATAAAAATTATTACGGATAGCAAAACGTTAATAATTATGGTAAAAACAATATTTATGTAGCAAAGTTTTCTAACGGTTTCTAAGTCTTCTCGCCCCATGTAGATACTAATAAGTATATTAGCGCCCGTGCAAATTAAGTTTGTAATAACTATAATAATGTTTATTAAGCGGTTGGCGGCTTCTACCGCAACTGCACCACCTGGGATAAATCTATTTATTACTATAGTAGAGATAAGCGCTAGGGTAGAAATAAAAAATAAATCTAAAAAGTGCGGTATTGCAAGTTTAAAAAGGTTTAGTTCTCCAAGCCCGTCTTTTAAAGTAAAAAGGCTTTTATCAAAAAACTTTTTATGCTTGTTTTTTTTACTGCTATCGTTATTATTATTTTCTTCTACGATATCGTTATCGTTTATATTTTCGTTTTGGGTGTTCGTTGTGTTTTTTGGTTGTAACGCTTGTGCGGTTACCGCAGTTTCGTCAAAAAGGGTAGCGCCACAAAATTTACAAACGGAATTAGTTTCTGCGTCTACTTCTACGCTTGCCCCACAACAAGGGCATTTTTTTGCTATCATAAAAACTCCTAGCCTCAAAAAAGGTCAATAAAAAAACGGGATAAAATATTAAAAAAAATGCTTTTTAAAATTAACCAAAAAAGATTATATACCTAACAAAAATAAATAGCAATAAATTTTTTGTATATTTTTTTATTTTTTTAAAATAAAAATAAATGATAAGAGTAAATTGTTAAATTGCATTTTTTGATAAAAAAATGCTATTTTTGGTATGTACAATCATTTTTTAATTTGATATAATATATTTGTAACGTGGAAATTTTTTGTTTAAAATATAACTCTTTGTAAAAATTTATGCATAGTTTAAACGAAATATTTTATTGTGTTACGTTAATTGGCAGCATTGCCAAAGGAGGATATAAATGAAAAAGATTTTATGCGCTTTATTAGTAACGGTTTTGGCTTTGTCTGTCGTTGCTTGTACGGGTAGACAAAACGAAGTTGCTAGTAATTCAACTAGTAGTACTAGCGTTTCTAGCCAAAGTTCGGAGCAAGTTAGTGCTACGTCTTCTAATAGCGAAAAGCCTAGCGAGAGTTCTGTAGTAGTAGAAAGTTCTAGTATACAAATAGTTAGTTCTTCTAGCGAGAGCAAGGCGCCAAGTTCTAGTTCTTCTAGTGAGAGTATTGCACCAAGTTCTAGTTCTTCTAGTTCTCAACCAAGTTCTAGCGAGAGTTTTAGTTCTTCTAGTGTAGTTAGTTCTAGTAGTATAACTCCTAGTAGTTCTTCTAGCCAAGTATCTAGTTCTTCCGTTGCGCAAATTTACAGCGTAAGTGTAACTAATGCTATTGGCGGAACAGTTTTGGCAACGCAAACAAGTGGAAAATACGGGGATACCATTACACTTTCTAGCACGGCAGAAACGGGATATAAATTAGATTATTACACGGTAGACGGAGAAAAGATAACTGGAAATACCTTTACTTTAACTAAAAACGTAACCGTATCCGCAGTATTTTCTAAGGTTCAATACACTATTACAATTAATAACGTAGATGGTGGTACGGTAACTGCAAACGTTTCTTCTGCCACTATGGGTACGCAAGTTACTTTAACGGTTAGTTGTAACGACCATTATTCTTTAAAGAGTTTAAAGGTAAACGGACAAGACGTGTTAAACGAAAAGTCATTTACAATGCCGGCATGCAACGTTACTATTACGGTAGAGTATAGTTACACTGCTCACTGGACGCCAGAAGCATAAAGGGGGTTAATATGAAAAAGGTTTTTAATATAAAAAAGATTTTAACTTATTGTTCGGTTATCCTTATTGCAATATTATCCGTAATAGGAATAAACTTAACAAGCAACGCTAATAAAAGCGTAGATGCTTATCGTATGCCGGGCAATAGCGATATTGCAAGGCAAATCGGTCAAGAAGGTATATTTCTTCTTAAAAACGAAAATAATT
>JAGAUH010000161.1 GCA_017620875.1 Clostridia bacterium | reverse complement strand
GATAAAAAAGGACATTTAATAAACGTAACTAGTACGGGGAGTAAAGTTGCAACGAGTAAAATAGGTAGAGATACGGCTAGTTATAGTTTAACGATAAATCCATATAACTTAGCAAATGCAACTTTAACAAGCCAAAACGTATCAAATAGTTTTATAGACACTTTAAAAGTACAAGGAACAACTGTAACAGATACTTATAATAGTAGTGTAAAAACGCCAAACGTATTATTAACAATACCAAAGGCAAACAATATGCTTAGTGAAAAAACTTTTAGTAATAACGCATTAAGCAATATTGGAGCATAAACTTTTAACTACGATACAAATGGGGCTAATGGAAATTTACAAGATGATAGCGAAGATATAAAGCCAAACTTAACGGCAAAAGTATCGGGTAGCAATTTTACTAATACAGCCCAAGCAACCACAAGTTTTACAAAAACTAAATATACAATACAAACGAAAACAACGCAAAGTGGTGTGGCGGATGCTTATAAGAGCAAAGTGCCAAGCGGAACTAGTAAACAATACTATTATAATCAAAACTATTCTTTGCCGGTAACGGCAATGTACGGGCATAGCGCCTACGAAAACGACGTTAAAAACACAAGCGGGGTAGTAACTGCAAAGGTAGGGGTAACTAACCCAACTAGAGTTTTAGAATATAGGCCTAATACTTATAGCGTAACGGTAAATTATAAAACTAACAGAACTCACCAAGAGCCAAGTTTGGTAACTAGCAAAACTACGTCTGGCTTGTTTGGTTATTCTATTAGTGTAGAACCACAAACCTTAACGGGGTATACTTCCCCTAGTACTTATACAAAAACTATTAACGAAAGCATAATAATAAACAACCAAAACTACGTTGAGCCAACGGCTCAGGTATTTACAATTAAATCGTATGACCTAACAATAAATTACGTATGGCACGGCAGTCACGAAAGTGGCAAAATTAACGGCGGTAGTGCAGGTACTAGCAAAACTGAATCGGTAGAATATAAATCTTCAAAAAGTATAGCAAGTTATACTAATATTACGGGATATTCGCCTTATTTAGATACTAATAGGACAAATAGTGCTAGTACTGCTGGCGTAGGTAGTATGCCTGCAAGCGATAAGACTATAACGGTATATTATTTGCCTAATATATATACGGTTACGCTAAATACGGTGTCAGGTGGAAATCTTTACGTAAATAGGCAAGCAAATTCTGTTACGGCAGAGTATAAGAGTAAAGTTTTATTAGAAAATAAAGCAAACGCCGATTACGTTTGGAATTATTATACGGTTGGTGGAAACAATCAGTATCAACCATATTTTACTATAACGGGCAACACAACCGTTTCCGGAAGTTTTACAAAGTTTTTTAATACTCCAACTATAACTGTAAAAGACACGCCAAGTAGCGTAAATTTAGACGCACTACCGGGGCTTATTACTTATAAAAAATTGGGTAATAATATTGATGGAAGTGGAAAAATTTATACTCAACATAAATATTCTAACGAATATATTGGTGATATTAGTAGATATAATGGCTTTGACGTAAGTTTTTGGGATTATAACTCTTTAACGTGGTCAAATGCAAATGGTAACCATGCAGAAGTTGCCAATGGTTATCCAAAAAGTCAATGGGGCATAGGAACGCTATCTACTGCATGGTTTCCTGTTGTTATAACGCCACAAACAAAAGTAATTAGGCTTTATACGGGTGTTTGGCAAGCAACCAACACTATTAAGGTTTATAAAAATTCTGGCACTACGCCGATAGTATCAACTAGTTTTAGCGCAGGTGGAACTGCGGCAAAAAAAGTTGTGGATATTAACGTTTCTACTACGGTAACCGATTGCGTTAATATACAATTAGTAACTTCTAACGCGGAAAGTGGCGGAAATTCTACCTTAGCGGCGGTAGCATTGTTAGATGGTTCTAATGGTTACGAACAAGCGTTAACGCTAGATCAGTCTAGTACCAATTATAATATAACTTTAAATCAAAAGTTAAACGGAAGTTCTAACTACGTAAGCTTATATTATAAAAGATATAAGGCGGGTAGTATTGAGAGCGGTTGTGTAGAAGGAAAAAATTACGTTGCATCAGATTTTTCTGGTGATAATTTCTGGGACTTTGATTATTTGGTTAACAACGCTAGAGACGGTATGGGTAGAGGGGACGAAATAAAAATAACCTTATCCAACGTAGATTCTAGAGTAAAAGTAATCAGAGTGCTAACGGGAGTTTGGAGAGCAAAAAATACCACGTCTTTATCGGGTGGTTGGGTTGCAACTGCTCCAACGTTTGAGAGTGATGCAAGTGTAGACGGATCGGGCAATGCTATAGGAAATGCTAAGGCAAATTGTATAGATTTTTACGTAAACACTACAATGCCTGCTACTATTACGCTAACCATTAAAAAAACGGCGTTAGATTCGTTAGTTAGTAACGTTAGTTTGGTTGGTATTGCGTTTTATGGTAATCCTTTTGAGATTGTTTGTGGAACAACGTCTCAATACGTTGTTAGTAGGGAAGATGCTACCCAAAGTGTCATAGACGGAAGAACGGTATATAATTTGCCACAATCGTATTATGATAATACTGATAAATCTAGTTATGCATCTTTACATAATGGTAAAATAACAAAAATTGGTGACGTAGACGCCCTAGTGGACGAATCAGACGTTTCTAGTTTATTATATTGGGAACACTACAATTCAGATGGTAATGGCGGAACGTATACGGCAACTAGTTCTACTTCGATAAAAGATTACGTAACTTACTGTAACGTGAGTAGAAATCCTTCCGCAAATAATTTTAATGATTATTTAATACCAATATCTTGGGACTACGGAACCTCTAGCGAAGAAGAATACTCTAAAGGTTTGGGTTCTTACGATTATAACGTTATGGGTTGTGTTGCAGGGCAACACGTAAATCAAGCGGGGGCAGTTTGTGCAACAATACAAGTTCCGGCAGGAAATACTTATCTGAGGGTGTTTACCGGTGCTTTAAATTGTACGTGTAAAGTATTTATTACGTATAATAACGGCGTACTTGCAGAAAGATTAGAAACGGCAGGAAGTAAAGCCGATTCTGTAGCAATGAATTTTATGATTGACTCAGATAGTGCTGCAACTATTGATTTAATTATTATGGTAGAAAATCCAACTGATCCTACTAATAACGTAGTATTAACGGCTATCGCTCTTGGTCAAGGCGTATAAAACACAAAAACCATAAAAACTAAAAAATAAAAAGGCGTTTGCAAAAAAGCAAACGCCTAATTTTGTGTTTAAAAATATATATAATTTTTTATTTTTATAATTTAATTTTTTTGTTATTTATAGTTATAAAAAGTTAAAATTCTACTAGTCCGATTAGTAAGTCTACGTAGTTTACGCTTATGGTTTCTTCATTGCAAACAACTCTAAAAAAACTAGAATAAACACCGCAAATTTTATACTCTTTTTGTTTTTTTTGTTTGCCTTTTATAAAGGTTAAATTAAAAATTTCGCCGTTGCTATAAAGCAAGTTTATCTTTTCTTTTATTTTTGCTAAGTCCGTTGGAGTTATGCCTTTTTTGTTATCTTTTATCATATATTAAAGCCTCCCTTAACGTTTTTTTTCGGCTTTATTATATCAAAACAAAAAAATAATTTCTAACGATTTTTTAAAAAAATTACTAATTTTCTTTTTGAAACATTACGTAATATCCCGCGTTTTTACTATAAGGCGAAGGTATAAAAGTCGCCAAATTTTCTAGTTCTTTTGGGCAAGCGCCCATTTCGCCTTTAACGGCGTAACAAAGGTATCCTTCGTCTTGCAAAGTTGCTCTACCAAAATAGTATTCGCACCCTTCTAAACTAATTATAACCCATCTACTTTTGTAAATTGCATTTTCTAGTTCGGCAAATCTAGGGTAAGAATTTAGCAAGTTTTCTACGTCTTCGTTTATACTAAAACACTCTAAAGAACTATCTTGTAGAGTTGTGGAAAACTCTAATAAATCGGGGCAGTCTTTACTAGTCAATTCTTCTTGGATAGGGCAAGTAGATTGTTCATTTTTAATAGCGTTATCTTCTTTTTCTTGTTCTTCTTTTTTAAGGAAATCTGCGTTGTCAACACTTTCATTTTTAAGTTCTTCATATCCGTCCTTTAAGGTTAAATTTTTTAAATCTACGTCGTCGTTTTCGTAATAATTTTCGGTTGCTACCACGTCGTCAGAATATTCGTAAGCATTGTCTATTTCTTTTTCTATTCGTTCTTCTTCTAGATATAGCGTTAAACTTTTTTCTTTATAAATTTTTAAAAAATCTTTTAGTTCTAAGGGGTAGTCTAGCGTTTTGCCAAACATAACTACTTCTTGCGTTTTTTCTAGTATAATTATCGCGCCAAACGGCAAAGAAATATCTAAAACTTCTTTACTGCAGTTAAAATAGGCAAATCCGCTATTTATGGTATACACCACGTTTTTATTGCTATTTCCTATAAATAAAAGATAATTGTCGTTTTGGGGTGGGGCTAAATCTAAAATGGATAACTCTAATTTAGTTCCGCTAACAAAATCTTCGCACTTAATCATACCGCTTAGTTTTTTGCCCGTGGTAGATAGCCCTGCCTTATATTCTTTTAACAAGCAAATTTTTTTTAAATAACTCATTTTACCTCACCAAAAATAAGTCTAAAGTTTAGACAAAATTTATTTTATAATAATATTATATATTACGCGTATTAGCAAAAATTGACTAGTAAAAGTTAAAAAGGTAATTTTTTGTCTAAAATAAAAAATGAATTTTTAAAAAATTCTTTACAAAGACTAGCAAAATATGGTACAATATCATCAAATGGTAAAAAATACTTTTTTAAAAGTTTTAGGAGGATAAAATGACAACAAACAAGCAAGTTTTAAAATTTGTAGATGACAGTATTGCTCTTTGCAAACCAGAGAAAGTTGTATGGATCACTGGCGAAGAATCACAATTAGAAGAGTTAAGACAAGAGGCTCTTAGCACGGGAGAAATCATTAAGTTAAACGAAGATTTACTACCTAACTGCTACCTTCACTTATCAGACGTTAACGACGTTGCCAGAGTAGAAGGAAGAACTTTTATTTGTTGCAAAGATAAAGACGATGCTGGTCCTATTAATAACTGGATGGATCCACAAGAAGCATACTCTAAAGTAGGCGAAATTTTCGATGGCTCTATGAAGGGTAAAACAATGTACGTTATTCCTTTCTCTATGGGTGCAGTTGGTTCTCCATTTAGCAAAGCAGGTATCGAAATTACGGATTCTATCTACGTTGTAATTTCTATGAAGATTATGACAAGAATTGGTAAATCAGTATTAGACGCTCTAGGCGATAGCAACGATTTCGTTAGAGGATTACACTCTAAGGCTACTCTAGATGCAGAAAAGAGATATATTTTACACTTCCCAGAAGATAACACAATTTGGTCTGTTAACTCTGGTTACGGCGGAAACGTTTTACTAGGTAAAAAATGTTTCGCTTTAAGAATTGCTTCTTATCAAGGTAAAAACGAAGGTTGGATGGCAGAACATATGCTTATCCTAGGCGTAGAAAACCCTCAAGGAGAAGTTAAATATATTGCTGCTGCTTTCCCTTCTGCTTGCGGAAAGACAAACTTAGCAATGTTAATTCCACCAGAATTATACCAAAAGAAAGGTTACAAAGTATGGTGTGTTGGTGACGATATCGCTTGGATTAGAGTAGGCAAAGACGGAAGACTTTGGGCTATCAACCCAGAAAACGGATTCTTTGGAGTTGCTCCAGGAACTAGCATGAAGTCTAACCCTAACGCACTTTTAGCAACTAAAAAAGATACAATCTTTACAAATGTTGTTCATAACTTAGACAATAACACTGTTTGGTGGGAAGGTATGGATAAAAATCCTCCTAAAAACGCTAAAAACTGGAAGGGCGAAATGTGGGATTGCACTAGCGGAGAAAAGGGCGCTCACCCTAACTCTCGTTTCACTGCTCCTGCTATCAACTGTCCTTGTATTTCTAGCGAGTTCGAAGCACCTATGGGTGTTCCACTATCTGCTATCGTATTTGGTGGTAGAAGAGCAAAAACCGCTCCGCTTGTATATCAATCAAGAGATTGGAACGGCGGTGTATTCGTAGGATCTATCATGGCTTCTGAAACAACTGCTGCTGCAACAGGCGCTGTTGGTGTTGTAAGACGTGACCCTATGGCTATGAGACCTTTCGTTGGATATAACATGGCAGACTACTTTGCTCACTGGATTAACATGGGTACAAAAATTGCTAATAAGCCTAAAATCTTTAACGTTAACTGGTTTAGAACTGATGACGAAGGACATTTCATTTGGCCAGGATTTGGTGACAACCTAAGAGTATTAGAGTGGATTTTAGCTCGTTGCGAAGATAAGGTAGACGCTGTAGAAAGCCCTATCGGTTTCTTACCAAAAGCAGAAGATATCAATATCGAAGGATTAGATATCACTATCGATACTATTAAAGAATTATTAACGGTTGACAAAGCAAACTGGGTAGAAGAAGTTAAGGGAATCGAAGAATTCTACGCTCAATTTGGCGACAGACTTCCTAAAGAATTAAAAGAAGAGTTGGCTAAGTTAAAGGCAAAACTAAACTAATTAAAGAGTCTATATACTTCGTTTTACCGCGTTTACTGTTAAATTTTTAAACTTTGGTGACCAACAAGGTCTACCAAATCTTAAAAATTTATCGAGCCTTGTAAAACTTGTATCTAGCCACTTTAATAATCGCTTTATTTAAATAAAAAAGAGCACTTACTTATGTAGGTGCTCTTTATTTTTTGCGTCTAACTCGTATCTAATCCGTTAAACCTTTCATTATTTAGCCACTTGTATTTTTTGTAAAATAAAATTAAGGTACTAGAAAAATCTAGTACCTTTTTTATACGTTTTGTTATTACTGTGTTTACAATAAAATTTTAACAAATTGTTAATTTTTTAGGAGTGGTTAAAAACTCCAAACTTATTGTTTTGCTAAATTCTTTTAACATTTTAGACATACCAATATTCATCTTTTCTGCTAAAGAGTTATTTATTGCTAAGGTTAAATTATTTATAAAGTTTTCTTCTTCGTGAGCAGAATATCCATCAAAACCTGCAAGTTTAATTTTCTTTACACCTAAAGATATTAATAGTTTTATTGCCATTAAGCCAGCATTATCTTCTATACCTTCTTCTGGTAACAATAAGCTACTATATTTTGCTTTATAATAAGCATTATCGCACGGGATATTAGATGTTGTTATTAATTTACTATGATATTTTTGAGGTAGTTGTTTAAATCTTCTTAAATTGCTAATAAATATCCATTTAGGATCAAGGTGAGAATAATTAAAGTTAATACTTATAGATATAACGTCACTTTGATTGGCAAAAGCAATTATTTTTTCTTTTTCCGTTTCCGAAGTTTTGCCTGGAGCAATTAATAAAATAGTATTATTTTTTAGGGTTTCTGCTAAAAATGGAGCAACTGTTAAAATAGGGGATTGTGACATGTAACTCAAATATAATTGTTCGATATATTTTTTATCAAACGAGTATTTTTTGTTTTCATCCATTAAACAAAAAATTTTATTTATGTCTTCTATAGTTAAAGTGTTTTTATCTGTTAAAAACGATGCGTAATTAGGGTGGATATTGTGTTTTGCAGAAAGATAAGTTTGTAACGAATACCCCCAAGGATTTTTTTTGTAAAAGTCATTTAAAATTTCATCTATAACGTTTAAAATAGGTGGTAATTTATAGTCTGTACCAAAATCCTCATTTAAACAATTTAAAAACAATTCTGTGTTTAAATTTCCTGCTCCTCTTCCCATTCCGAAAATAGAGGAATCTATAATTATGTTGCGATTTACCTGTATGTCTAATAAGCTTTGAGCGTTAGAAAATGCCAACTGCATATTATTATGAGAGTGAAATCCTATCCAAATATTTCTATTTAAATTATTTTCGACAATGTAAAATAATCTTACAAGATTTTTTACAGATATAGTTCCAAAACTATCTACAATATAAAACGCATATGGAGTAAATTGATTAACTTTTTCTATTAATGATAAAAACTCTGAGTCGGAATAACAAGAAGAAAGCATTGGCTGAACAAATACTAAATAGCCTTTTTCTTTTATTTTTTTGCAAACTTGTAATGCATCCTTTAAATCTTTTTTATGAAAGGCAACCCTTATACCGTCAAGGGCAGAATTGCTATCGTGTTGTGGTAAGTTAGAGATGTCAAAATCACCAAAGTTTATCATTGCGACAAATTTGCAATGCTGTTTGTTTTGAGGGATTATATTTTTAATTTGTTCTAGATTATTAAATTTAGAAAAAGAAAAGGGTGGATGATTTTTAAAAGAATCTGTTAAAAATCCGCATTCGATTATATCTATTTTGGATTCTAGAAGATTGTTTACTATTTTTTTTATGTTGTCAAAACCAAAATTCCAATTATTGCAATAGCCACCATCTCTTAACGTGCAATCTAAAATATTAATTCTATTCATTGTTGGTTCCTTTGATAATATGATTAAAAACAGAATCTGCAATTTCAAAATCTTCTGCCTCATCTATATCTATACTTTCTATTTCGCCAATTTCTACAAGGAAAGGAGAGTTTCCTATTCTTCTGTTCATATTTAAAATTATATCTTTTTTATAAACGTAAAAACCAGAAGTTTCTGCAAAAAAAGGTGGTAAGTCTTGTGTTCTTGGAATGTTATCTAATTGATAATTAAAAGGGGTGTTGTCTTTCCATAAAAAATCTTGTATTTTTTTTACCGCAAAAGAAGAATCAAAGTTTTCTAAAGTGACCGCATTTATTCCTTTTAAAATGCTTTCTGCCTTGATAAAAGGGGCAGTGGTATGAGTCATAACGTAAACGTCTGCAGGAACATCTTTAGCAAAACAAGATAGTACTTCGTTCATTTTTGTGGTGTCTTGGTCTAATAAAGGACTCCTTTTTAAGTATTTAACACCTTGTGGTAAAAAAGCTTGTATGTCAGGATTGCTACAATACACGTAGACTTCATCTATTTTTTTTATTGTTAAAAGAGTTGAAAGAATATAGTAGCATAAAGGCTTTCCGTTGGTAAAAGGTTTAGTGTTTTTCTGGGGAAGTCTTTTATTGTTTAATTTCATTGGAACAACGGCAACGACTCTCATTTATTCTCCTTTTAAAACGTTTTCTATTGTGTCTCTAGGTATACTATCTATTACGGTTTGAGTAGATAGGTTTATAAGTTTTATTCCGTGGGTATTGCAATATCCGTTTAGCCATCTAAATCCCCTTAACGTTTCGTAATAAGAACGGGCATAAAGCTCTATAGAGTTTATGTTTAACAAGTTTTCCATACGTTTTTTTTCGTTTGAGCTAATTTCGTAGGCGTAATCGTTGCTATCGTTAGATTTTAAAGCAGATTTTATTGTTACCATAAGACTTGTACAATCACATCCATGCAAATAT
>JAGAUH010000160.1 GCA_017620875.1 Clostridia bacterium | reverse complement strand
GATCTACACAAGAAAAAAAACAAAATTACCCACCTTTAATAGAAAAAATATTTCAACACATTATAGACAGAAATTTAAACGTAAAAAGCCTTGCAAAACTACTTGGCTACTCTCCGATTTATTTAGAGCGATATTTTAAAACCTATACGGGAAAAACCATATCCGAATATCTTTTAAAACGAAAATTTGACGAGGCTCAAAACTTAATTTTATATAGCGATTTATCCGTTAACCAAATCGCTGAAAAAGTAGGTTACGCAAGTTCTAAGGGGTTAATAATTTTATTTAAAAACCAAACGGGATTAACTCCGTTAGAGTATAAAAAAATCTATAAAAAAACAAAATAATAAGTATAAAACAGATTATACCTTGACAAAACTCCTTTCTCAGTGTTAAAATTTATTTACTTTATTTAAAGAGGTTTTAACTATGGAAAAAGACGTTTTTATTAGTTTTACAACACCCGACCAAACTATTGCGCACAAAATAGTAGACTTTTTAGAAGCAAGGGGCATAAGTTGTTTTATTGCAGATAGAGACATAGAAAAAGGCGCTTCTTACGCGTCTAGTTTAACTAGGGGCATAATAGATTGCAAAACTGCGTTACTAGTTGCATCTAAAAACATAAACCTATCCGAACACGTTTTAAACGAATTAGAAATTATGGTAAACAAAAGAAAGTTTATTTTGCCGTTTTTTATAGAAGACTTTGAAATGAACGACGATTTTACCTACTATCTATCTCGTATGCAACGCATAATTGCCTACCCTGGCAACCCAGAGAGTTTTTTTGGTAAAATAGTAGACGCACTAACCCCACATTTACCTAAAAAGGAAGTTAAAGAAAATACTAATGCTCAAAGCGATAGCATAATAGAAAAAACTCAAAAAGTTTTCGATTATCTACCAGAACGCGGTATTATGATTAACCCAGAAGACCACCAAAGAAACGTTAGTTTTAGAACCGACACTTTTACAAATATGTTCGGCGGTATCTTTGACGAAGTAGTAAAACTTTCTTCCGAGCAAAAGGCAAGAGAAATTTTCCACGCAAGCGGATATAATTGCGGACAAAGTTTTGCCCAAAGACTAAACTCTCAATGGGATTTACAAACCCAATCCCCTTCTTTATACGAAGAAAAACTTAGAAAATGGTGCGAATTCGATTCTGACGTAGGTTGGGGAAAATTTGAAATAGAAGTGCATATCGACAAGGAAACGGGAGACTTTAGCGGGAAATTAAAAATTAACGAAAGTTTTATTGTCGACAAGAAAAATAAAAGATACGTTTGCGAATTTGTTAGGGGCTATTGCGAAGGCGTTATAGAAACCTTGTTAGACGTAGAAGTTATTTTAAAATGTTCTTCTTGCCCAATGGTAAACAGATTTCAGTCGGCGTGCTGTTTCGACATTATTATAAACGACTAATAAAGGGGAAATATGAAAATTTTATTTATTTTTACCGGTGGAACGATAGGCAGTACCCTATCTGACGGGTACATTTCTACCGACAAAACTAAACCTTATGCAATATTAAACGCATACAATAAAAAGTATAAAATAGATTTTGAGTATAATAGCGTAGAGCCTTATACAATACTTAGCGAAGATAGTACGGGAGCAGAGTTAAAACTATTATCTAAAGCCGTATTAGACAACCTAAACAAGGGCTACGACGGAATTATTATTACTCACGGAACGGACACTTTACAATATTCGTCTAGCATAGTAGGATACACCGCAGGGTTATCTTGTATCCCTATCGTATTCGTCTCTAGCAACTACCCTATCGAAAATCCACTTTCTAACGGATTAGAAAATTTAAAAGGCGGAATAGAATTTATTAAAAATAAACTAGGAAAAGGCACGTTCGTTTCTTACGAAAATCAAGGCGAAAACGTAAAGATACACAGGGCTTGTAGACTTATATATTCTAAACCGCTAGTAGACGATGTAACTAGCCTTAAAAATAGCGTATACGGAGAGTTTAATAAAGACTTTGTTTTTACAAAAAGCCCCCTATATAGCGAAAAACAAGACGAAATATCACCTTTACAAGCAACAAACTTAACTAGTTTTTCTAGCAGTATATTGTGGTTAAACCAATATGCAGGTATGCCTTATCCAACACTTGATAGTAACGTAAAATATATACTTATAAACGCTTACCACTCCGGTACGATAAACACCGCTAGTAGCAACGCAAGAGAGTTTTTTGAGCAAGCAAAACAAAAAGATATTAAAGTGTTTATCTGTGGTATTACAAGCGGTATAGGATATAAAAGCACCGCCCTATTTAAAGAGTTTAACGTGCTACCTATATACGATATTTCGCCAATATCGGCTTATTGTAAACTATGGCTAATTAGTAGTTTAAATTTAGATTTATCCCTATTAAATAAATCTTTAAGTGGCGACCAAGTTTAAATAATTTTAACAAAAAATTAAGGAACGGATTTTTATCCGTTCCTTTTATTTAATTTAGTTTTAAAAATTATTCTACACTTTCTGCCGGTTGTTTTATAAATAGTTTTACAATTGTAGACGTAGACGTAATTATTATAGGAATAAACATACCTTTTGTTGCACTATCTAATATTAACCACGCATTAAAACCTTCTAATGTTATTTTTGTGTTTGTAATTTTTAAAGAATCACGACTTAAATAATTGATAAAATATATTGCCAAAATAGATAAAACTATTAATACAATAGAGATTATTAATTTTAAAATTTTAAGTTTTTTGCTATTATCTTTATTTACAAAAACTAAAAATAAACTTGCCACCAATGCAATTATGCCAATTATAAATAAGCATATTGCCCTAGTAAGTAAAACCTTTTCAATACTATTATTATTAACTAGCTGTACTTTTTTAATAATAGAAAAAAACGAAATCATATCAAAAAAGGCAAAGACAAAGGTTATCAAACAGATAACTGCAATAACTAAATAAATAATTTGAGAATATTTCTTCATAATCTCCCTCCATTTTTCTTTTATTATATCATATCACAACGTGTTATGCAAGATTTTTTAAAATTTACAATCCGCTTTTTTTAAGCCAAGATAAACTCTCTAACACAAAAGGATAATTGCCGTTTTCGTCTTTTATGCTAGAGCCTGCACAGTGTTCGCCTTTTAAAACTTTATACTCTATATCGGCGTTTTTATTATAAGATAAAACACTTTTGTAAAAAAGCATATTTTGCTCGTACCTACAAGGCATATCGTTTTCGTAAAAAATTAGTAGCATTTTAGAAAAATTAGTGTTTTTATCTACAAAAAATAGTGGTGCAAACTCGTTAATGCGTTGGGCAAGAATATCTTCTCCAAGTTCGTATTTAAGCACGTTATAGTGGCTTGTAGTTTGAGCACTATCTATAATCCAACCGCAAATTTCTTGCGGTTTTACCTTTTTGTTTAAAAGATATTTTTTGTTTAAACAAAGCATTAAACTAATATAAGCCCCCGCCGACTGACCGCTAACTATTATACCGCAACTTCCCCACTCGCTTAACCTTTGTTTAACGAAAGCAACAACTTTTGCCCCGTCTAAAATAAAATCTGGAAACTTGGCTTTTGGATATTTACGATAGTTACAACAAACAAACCCGTATCCGTTTTTAACAAAAGCTTTTGCAATTTCTACGGTATTTTCGCCCGATTTATCACCAACTTCTAGTCCGCCACCGTGAAAATATACAATGGTTTTAAAATTAATAGTATCCGGCAAATAAACGTCTAAGGTTAATTTATACTTTTTACAATAGGTTAAATTTAATAAAGTCTTCATAAAAACATTGTATTATTAAAAAAACTAAAAGTCAATATTTTTTAAAAAATACTACCTCGTTTAACTTGTAAATTCTTATACTAAAAATCCCTATTTTTACCACTTACGATAAAAAACGTTTAATATTGTAAAAAAATAAAGGTTACAAAAGTTTTAGTTTGTAAAAATTATCAAAACTAAAAAAATAAATTTTTTTAATATTGAAAAAAAGCAACCGCTGTGATATAATTTATCGTAGTAATTATATATAAATATAATTTTTACTAACATCAATATAAAAGGAGTTTTTATGAAAAAGAGTATTATTGCTTTATTTCTTGCTTTTACTATGCTTTTTTCCGTAATGGCGGGCTGTACTAACGATAATAGTCCTTCGCCAGAAAAAAGTTCTAATAGTAGTAGCATAACTAGTTCTACAATGCAATCTAACACTTCTAACACACAACACTCGTCAGAAGCAACTTCTAGTTCTTCTAGTCAAACTATAAGTTCTAGTTCTACCGAAACGACTAGTTCTTCTAGCGAAAAAACAAGTTTTAGTTCTACACCTAGTTCTACCCCAAGTAGTTCTAGTTCGTCTAGTAGTGTTTCTAGCAAGCCAAGTTCTAGCAGTAGTTCTAGTAGTAGTTCTAGTAGCGAGCCAATAGTAACTTATTTAATAACCTTTAAAAACGGAAACACAACTTTACAATCAACTTCCGTTAAGCAAGGCGAACAAATAGTTTATAACGGACAAACCCCTACTAAACAAGAAACCCAAGACTACACCTACACTTTTGCAGGTTGGTCAGAAACGGAAAATGGGGCAACCGTAACCCTTAGCGTAGCCACTAGAGAAACAACTTATTACGCCGTGTTTACACCTGTTAAAAAATTACCATATAGCGTTAAAAGTGGTAACTTTACTCAAAACGAAAACGTTATTACTTCTACAAGTGGCACAAGTTTAGCAATTAAAAACAACCAAAGTTTTGCTAGCGGTACGCTTTCTGCAAACGTAACGATTACTACGACGGGCGCAGATAACGGACTTGTGTTTAGGGTTACCAACACAAACAACCTAGAAACCTATTGGGAAGCAAACGTTAGTTATTATTTCTTCTTTTTAGCAGGTGGTAACCAAGCGTATTTAGGCAAAGTTACTAACGGTGCTTGGGGGGTTTGCCAAACGGCGCCTTATACGATAACTAACGGCGGAATATATACCCTATCCGTTTCCATAGACGAAAGCACTAATATTATTAGATGTTTTGTAAACGGCGTTTTACAAGTTAGCTATAAAGACGAAACACTACTTTCCGGTACGGAATATGGCGTGAGAGCCGGTAAAGAAGGTATAGTATTTGATAACCTTACCACTACTTCTACGATAACGGGCAACACCATTTCTCAAGGGGAATTTTACACGGCAAACGGCAATTGGACTTATGGTAATAACACAATAACTTCTTCTAACACAAACTCTATTGCCGTTAAGCAAAACGAACGATATAAATACGGAACGCTAGAAACCACTATTAAACTAAACGGAACTTCTACCGACAACGGTTTATTATTTGGACTTTCTAACGACAGCAACTCTTTCTGGGAAAGAAGTGGCGTTAGTTATTATTTCTTTTTTATAGCAGTTGCTAGCGGAAACGTTATGATAGCAAAAACCGACAACGGAAATTGGACGCACTTTGCTAACAAACCAATTAACAATTTTAGTAGCACGGGCACTTACACTTTAAAAGTAGAAAGAAATAGTCAACTTACTTATTTATACGTAAACGACACCCTATACCTTACCCTTGCCGACACTAGTCTACAAGGTACGGGATTTGGCGTTAGAGCCGGCGGAAGCGGAATAACTTTTAACGGATTAACAAACCTTTCGGGATTTGAAAACGTTTTACCTTCTGCCCCAGAAAACTTTAACGCAGTACTTGGTGGCGCGTATGGTAGCAACGACTCTTTCGTAACTTCGGCAAATTCTATCGCGCTATACAAAACCGCGCTTAACAAAGGTACTTTCTCTGTAAATATTGCAGCAAACACAAACCAAGAAACGGGCGTTGTATTTAACTATAAAGATGCAAACAACTACTATCGTTTCTACACTCAAAGAACGACTCAAACCGTTAAAGTGGCTAAAAAGGTAAACGGAGTAGAAAGCGTAATTTATACTAACTACCTATCTGCAGGATATTCCGAAAGCGGAAGCTTCTTGTTTAGCGTAGTACTTACTAACAATAAAGCATATTGCCACTTCTTTAACACTAGATACGCCGTTATAGATTGCGACACTTCTTCTACAAGTAGCGTAGGCGTATTCGCCCAAGGCAATAGCGCTTTATTTACAAACTTTACCGCATCTACTAGCGAAGAAGTTTTAACGGTAGACACCCTACTATTTGGACACAGTTATTTCGAACTTTGGAACAATTGGAAAACCGATTTAGCAGGCTTAAACTTAGGCACTTATACTAATATTGGTATAGGCGGTTCGGTGGCTAGCCATTGGTACAATTTTAAAGATTCTATTTTAACCTTTAAGCCTAAGCAAGTTATTTATATGATTGGTATAAACGACTTAACTGCGGGCGTTTCGCCAGAGAACACTACCTACCAAGTAAGAGACCTACTTCTTTACTTAAAAGAAAATATACCTAATTTAAACGTAATTTTACTAGGTGTAAACCATTGTCCTGATAGATACACGGGGGCTACTCACGATAGAAAAGCAGAAGTTATAAAAACTAACGAGTTATACAAACAACTAGTTTTAGATTACGATAGTTGGATTAACTTTGTAGAATTAGAACACGCGTTTAGCGATAGTAATCAAGTACCGCTTGCTAGTTATTTTACGGACGGATTACACCCTACCGCTAGCGGTTACGTAGAAAAAATAGTACCAGGTATACAATCCGCTTTAAAGGGCGAAAATCAACCCGTTGCAGATGCTAGTCAAACGGCAACTCTACTAGCTAGCGCTAAACAAATTAAAATAGACGGTCTATCTAGTTACAACGAAAACGGATTTAGAGCAACCGAGTGGATTAGCGCAAAACCTATTTACCAAAGCGCCATTAACGCAATTAACGCGTGCGCTACTCGTTCGGAAGTTTTAGCGTTAGACTTGTCTACTTATATCTCTCAATTAGACGCAATAAAGCATAACGGAGATTATTTCTACACGGATATTTTAAACGAAACTTACGTAGATAACGGTTCTTACAATTATAGCACTTCCGTTTGGGAAACTTACACGTTTACTAACAACTTAAAAAATAGTTCTAACGGAACGTTTTTAGTTGGTGGCGACGGACACAGGTTAAACGATTCGGTTGCGTATACCGATATGGACTTTAAGTTTAAAGTTTCTAACAATACAGGTCCTACCGACGTATTTGGCGTACTTGCCTTAGCAACTCAAAATAGCAACCTTGGTATAAACGGATATATGATTAACGTTGTAACCGAACCTAACTATATTCAAGTATGGTATTTTAACAATGCTTGGGGACTAAATGGTACGGGCTCTACGATAACTTATATCGGAGGTTGGGTATTCCCTGGGGAAGTAGAAAATACTTTATTTAGGGCAATAATAAAAGACGGCTTTATTAGCATTTATACCGAAGAAGATTATCAAAAGAACGGCGCTATGGCATACGGTTGTAGAGTTGACTTAACAAATAACGGCGCTTACGCTTTATATAGATCTGGTTATAGCGGAATTATCTCTTGGAAAAACAACACGAGTGCAAACCCTAACTTTACTGCAAAATTATACCTAGGCGATATTTGCGGTAGCGTTGTAAAAGGAATAGAAAACGCGCAAACGGTAACTAGCAATATTATATCTAATACAAACTGCCAAAACTTTATGGGACAAAACTACACTGCCGAAACAAACGGGTTTGTAAACGCTTTGGGTTATAGTTATTCAGTTTATAACGGAATAACTGCTAGCGACTTTACTATGGTAGTCGATTCCGAAGCCCTTACTACGGGTGTAGGACTTGCAGGATTTTTATTTAGAACAAAGAAAAACGCAACCAATAACGGAATAGACGGCTACATTTTAAATTTTGTCGCTAACGAAAACGACCAATTTATTCAAGTTTTAAAATTAGACAACTACTACTCTACAGACGGCTCTAGCGGAACTTATAAATATATGGGCGGTTGGGTATATTCGGCAAGTGTTAATAAGCCAATTTGCGGACAACACTTAGTAGTTACGGTAAAAGGAAACACCTTTACAATTTCTACCCAAACGGAAAGCATTTCTTTTGGATTAAACGGCGACCAAATAAACACTAACGATCCCGTACACGCTAGCGGTGGTTTTGGATTTGTTTGTTGGCAAGAAAACTTTAATATGGATTTACAAATTAAGTCTATAACAATTTAATAGTTAAAAAACTAAAGGTCGGTTAAACACCGACCTTTTTTCTTGTTATTTTTATTTAGTTTTGTTATAAATTCGTTTATTAAACGGGAACGATAAATAGCACTAACATACCTAAAAACGCAAGCGCTACAGACAAAACTTCTTTAAAACTAGGCTTTTGCTTACGGAAAAATACAAGTAAAGTAGAAACTATCATAACACCGCCCGTAACCATTGGATATTGCACGGATGCATCCACGTGCATTAGCGCTATAACAAGCAAAAAGTTTGCAATTCTACTAGAAACACCGCTAGCAGATATTACCATAGTATTTTTTAAATTAATAGGTTTTTCCGTTTTAGTTTTCATAAAGAAAATAAGTAATATTACCGCAGAAATAATTACGGCAGTTATAGTAACCAAAATATTAAGCCCTGCCGAACTTGTTTTAGGCAAACTAGAAGAAGTAAATATTTTAGTAAAAACACTACCTAATCCGTTTATCACAAACACGCCTATATAATATATTAATCCGCCCTTTTTATCGTTGTCTTTATTTATAGTAAGAAGTAATGCCCCAACAATAAAAACTATGCAATAAGCCTTTGCAATAGTAAGTGGTTCGCCATAAAAAATTATGCCTTGTAAAAACGGAAGCAACATTCCGCCAAGCATAGAAAATAACGAATAAAGCGAAAGATTTATGTAACTTAACGCCTTAAAAGAAACAAAAGTAAACGCTAGGTTTATTACCGCTAAAATTATTGCAATAAGAAATGAAAAATGAGTGTACTCTATTTTAAACTTATTTATAAATAACAATACTACTAACGCCGCTAAAGAGCCGAATATGGTTGCCTCTAAACTAACCTTTAAACTATCGCCTCTCATTTTTTGATAAACTTCTTGTAGGGCAAAGTTTGCGCCAAACAATACAACCGAAACCAAAATTAATGCATAATACATATTTTTTACCTCTAGCATATTATACACCTAAAAAAAAATATAGTAAATTAAAAAATATAACGTTTTCACTTTACTATATTTATTACAAAAACTAAATTATAGCACTTTTACTTTTTTTACTATCAATTTAAAAAAATCACCCTAACAAATAAGTTAAAGTGATATTTTACTTTATATCTTTTTATTTTCGCACTCCCACTTGTAATTCATAAGTGAAATAACGTAGTCTGGTACAACCGCTCTCCCTGTATTCCACTTTTGTACATTTTTATAAAAAATGCCAAAATACTCGGAAATTTTAGTTAAAGGAAAATTCATCTTTTCCTTTAACTCTTGAAAATTTGCAACTTCTTCTACAACCTCGCTACTATCTTTGTGTTCCCATTTATAATTCATTAACGAAAGAATATACGGTGCAAGAGTTCTTACACCTGCACTCCAGTCTTGTATTGTACGATATGGAATATTAAAAAATTTCCCCATTTCTTTTAAAGTCATTTGCATTTTATTTTTTAATTCTTGAAAGTCCATAGTTTCCCCTTGTATTAAATGATTATTTAATATTAGTATCTTTTAAGTCTTTAATTTCTTTGGCAACGCCCTTTTTACGTTTAGAAAAAGGCAAAACTATAAGCCTGTGTATCCAACACAAAAAGGTAGGATATTTATGCTTTTTGCAAAAAGGATAATATTTGTAACAAAGTTCTTTACTGATAAAAATTCTAGAAAAAATATATCTAATTTTTGCAAACTTTTTACCCTTTTGCCTAGTTAGTTTTCTTTTAACTAAAACACTTCTGTCACCGTGGTTTTTAGATAAAAATACTATTTCTTCTCCACCGCGTAAATCTATTTCGGCGCTATTTCCGTTAAACCAATAATATGCTAGCATAACTAGTCTATTTGCTATATTTTTAACCTTGCAACTAGTTAAAACCCTATCTATATGCTCTTTATCTATATCTTTTTGCAATTTTTCTTGCAAAATATAAAGATCTAAAATTCGCCTAATACCCGCACCACCGCTAAGATAATGCTTTAAACAATGCAACAAATTAAACAAGTATAAAGTAGTTGTATCTACCTTGCAATTTAAACTATTTTTATCTACCGCGTAGTTAAAGGCGTTGTTTAAAGCGCTACTACACCTAATTCCGTTTTGAAAAGTCCTAACCGAATAAAAAAAGTCTGTATGGAGTTCTACTAAATAACCTTGCTTATTTTTACCACTCCATTCTTCTTGATTTTCTTCGTCTAAATCATAGCCTAAGTTTTGCAAAATTAAACTTGCCTTTTTTAAATTTTGTTTATCTACTATTAAATCTATATCGGTCATCATCCTAAGGTCGCTACTAGGATAATAGTTTTTTACCACCGTGCCTTGCACTTGCAAAGTTCTTATATTTTCTTTGTGCAAAGCATTTAGTATCTCTTGCAAAACGTTTTCTTGCTCAATATCCCTTTTTATAGACGCGTAATAATAAGTTTTCCACTTATTATAAAGTTCTTTATCTACAAATTCTAGTTTGTCTATACTTAAAAAAGCAATATTTGCAACTTCGTGTTGCCTGCCGTATAAAAAAACTTTTTCTAAGGACAAATGCTTTGGTATCTCTTGCGGAATAGTATTTTCTAACGCGCATTTTATTAAGTGTATTAAATAATGATATTCCGTTTTAAAACTCATTTATTACCCCTTTTTAAATAGCCTTTTTAGTCTAAACCAAAACAACCTTAAATAATAGGTTTTAACCCTAAAAAACGCGTATCTACGATATTTTTTATCCTGTACGGAAACAAGTTTGTCCCCTTTGTAAAACTCTTTTAAAACGCCTATTATTTGGCTATAAAAAATCTTTTCTTTATAAAAGGCGTTATCCCCAACGAACAAGTAACCGTTTTTATACACCTTTGCAATGCGGTGCAAAACTAGTTTGCCGTTTTTTCTTATTAAAACAACGTCGTACTTGTTTATTTTTTGCGGTGGTTTTTCTACTACTATTACGTCTTGCCCTTGCCGTAACATAGGCATCATACTGCCACCTTGCACGGTAGAAACCCAAACTCCCTTTTGCTCTAACACTTCTTCTACGCTAAGTTCGTTATTCACAAATAATACCTTCTTTAATTAAAACGCTAATTATTTTATTTATATCTTGCGTTGCTTTATCTAAAGTAACTAAATATTCTTTTACAAAAAGTTCGGCAATTTGCTCTACCGTTTTTCCGTTTTTAATTTCGTCCCAAATAACGGATGCGGTTTGGTTTAATTCTATAAAATTTCTATAAGTTTTACTTGCCTCGCCCGTTGCAACCACAACGTATTTATCTTGTATTTTTCTTTTTATAAAACCTTGTTTAATTTTCATATTTATCTCCCGTTAAAGCGTTATAACTCGTTAAAAAAGCATTTTTAGATATATCGCATTTTAATTTGTATATTTTTACACTAGAAAACTTTTCTAAAAGCAAAAGCGTTTTGTCTGCAAGTTCTTCTTTAGTGGGCATAAAAATTTGCACTAAAATACTATTTAAACTATCCGAAAAATCTACTTGGCAAATATTATTTTCGCCCCTAGAAACAATGCAAATACCCTTTAATTTAGCGGTGGTCTTTTTATAAATACCCTCTTTACCGCACCAAGGATTAGAGTGTAAAATAATACCGTTATCACTAAACTCTAAAATAGGTTTATCCCCGTTTATTATTTCTACCTTTTCCCCTAAATATTCTTGCCAAAGTTTTGCGTGGGTTGTTTTGCCAACCCCACTAGGCGCTATAAATAAAAAACCACTATCTATATATTTTAAGGCAACCCCGTGCATAACCACCCTGTTTTTTAATGGCAAAAGTTGGGCTATATGCCTATAAACGCAAGTAGTTTCTAAATATTTAAGCGGATATTTAACGCTATATAAACCTTGCTCTTGCTCTAATTCTTTTAAAGTAGTTTCTATAAAAAAGTCGCTTGGCTCGTCCGTTAAAAAGTCTTTACAAAATTCTTTAACGTAGTCAAACTTGCTTTTTATTTTAAAAACCAAATCGGCTATTTTTATGCTAAAAATATTTTCCATAATAT